>JAUVUV010000236.1 GCA_030604975.1 Candidatus Glassiibacteriota bacterium
GCTTACCGCCTGTGCTTCGTTCAAGCCCCTGGTGTGAAGGTCCAGGTCAATCAGCACCCGCGAGGCAGCCAGCAGCCGGTCGTGACTGGCATAAAGCCGTAATTTCGGATCATCGAATAACTCCTGATCTGTCACCAAGCCCAGGACATAGCTGCACCATCCCTCCTCGAGCATGTTTCCACGTGCCAGGTAAGCCAGCTTATTTCCATTTTTTTTACGCTGTTCGAGCAATGTATGCCTTCCCGGATATACGTCACGGACTACTGAAAGCAGGGCTTTTACCCGCGAATGCATCTCCAGTGCTGCTTGCATTTCTTCTTCCCTTGTGCCCTTTGCCGGTATCGTGACACAGAAAAAGGCCTTGCTTTCCTCCTCGAAAAGCGGGGCTTCGATATATCCGGCTGTCGGAATTGTCAGCATTTCAAAAGGCGGAGTCTGAGTGACCACCAGCTCCCCTTCCGTTGGTAGAGTAACAAGCCCCGCGCCTTTTACCGCCTGTTTCACTTCATCAACAATCCTTTTCCAATAGGAGAGCAGGTCGCTGTCAGGCTTACTTTTATCAGGCATGGAAATCTTGTCACGCCAGGTTCCTGAGCCCGTGAGTACCGCTGCCTGCTCTTCGAGTTCACTTTCCGCACGCTCGGTCTCCTCGAGAGCTATCTTGCGAATGTCACTTTCGTTCAGGGAGAGCCGATGTTCCCGCTTGAGAAGAAAATCGAAAAGTTCCTCACCGACTCCACCTACGCCGTTCGAGCGCGGCTGGATCTCCTCGATCAGGAATTCAAGGTAATCCTCAAACGCTTTAAGCGCGCGATCTGCATACTTTCTGACAACGCTCTCCAGGTCCGGCACCTCCGCAACCAGCATGCTGACAAGCTGGGAGAGATACTCCCTGCCGGTTGAAGTCAGCTCGGCCGCGCCCATGGTCAGGATGTATGGAATGTTCTCGCCGTAACTGATATTGAGCTTGTCTTCAGCGAGGATGCGCGGTATTTCGCGCATCCTGTCCACTGCTCGAAGAGCGCGGTAATGGGGGGGAGCACTGCTGCGGGCCACAAGCTGGTAGACACCGTAAAGAGCAAGACGCGGATAGATAGCGGCATCCCGGTCGAGACTTCCCGCCTCCTCCTCCATCCGGATTCCCACCTCGAACGCCGCTTTAAGCAGGTCTAACTCAGGACTATTTATGCGTTGGGCTTGAAGGGCTGTGATCTGACCAATGTACTCTTTTTTCCTGTTCAGCTTGTTCCTGCGGGAAACCAGGTCCAGTTTCTCCAGCCGGTCATCATAACGGTGCACACCGGCCAAAGTTGCCTCCACCGGGTTTTCCATCCAGAGAAACTCGAGAATTTCATCAATCAGCTCACAAGCTTCCTTTTTCATCGGCACTCCAAGCTTGAAATCGAATTTTTTCCTGCTCAGCAATCCGGCAGGCCGACCTTTAGAGAAACTGTGCCGTGTATCCGACAGTAACCTTTCCCCCGGCAGGCACGCGGGTAGTGAACCTAACCCGGTTGGCCTCCAGTTTCTCGAACTGATGAGACTGGCTCATGATCTTCCAGTCGCCGGGGAGGACTTCATCCACCTGAACAGTAACATCCTTGGACTTGCGGTTGGTGAGAATGATTTCGATACTCACCTGCCGCAGTCGATCAGAAAGACGCTTGAACTCTGTCTGTTTCTTTTGGCCCAGAAGGTCGAAAGCTGTTCCGGCCTTGATCGAAACTTTCTCATCGCGTGGAATGTGGCTGATCCTGTCCTCCCCGAGAAACCAGGTCACATTCGGCCTGGACTGCTCGTAAATTCGAACAATTCCCCCAGGCAGCGGCATGCCCGGGTAGTTCCGTTGGGCATTTTCCCATTCGAGATATACATTCAGCTGTTGCGGTCGTGAAGGTCCCGGCACGGGGCTGTAATAAAATTGTCTGCCGCCCTCGAAACGGTAAACACGGGAAAGTTTCAAGCCGTGATGCCTGAACAGCTCGATCTGTTTCATCTGACGGTTCGGCAGGCTGGTTATCCTGCCCAGACTGTACCGGTAGTACTCAAAGCTTTTCTCTTGTCTGAAACTACCACCCATGCCTTTAACATCGGCCAGTTGGGGTGCGGCGGCCCGCATCTCGGCCATTCCTTCCCGCATAACACCGGTTTCGCGCACCCGGTGTAATTCCCCGGCAACCAGGTGAAGTTCCGCATTATCGTAGGCTACCCCACTGTTGTTGTTCACTGTTACCCAACCGGCGAGACTCGCCCTGTCGCTGTCGCCCTCAAGGGTGAGCACATATTCGCATTTCCAGTTTATTCCGCCTGTCAGGTACGAGACACCCAGAAGGCACTCGCCTTTCTTCTCCGCCTCCATGAGCCAGGTCAGGGTGGGGTGAGTCACAAGGTTAGCTGGCACTTCGGGAAGGATGAAAGTGCCTTGAGGATCCACCTCGACATGATCCTCGAACTGGATGATCGTCCCACCCTTGAGGCTGAGCAGTTTGCCGGTGACCCTTGTCGGCGTATTTGTCCGCTCGTCCAGCCGTTCCAGGGTGAGTTCGCGGCCCAGGTAGCTTTCGAGAAGCTTTTGTTTGGAAAGAAGGTCGTACTCGTATTGCTGTTCGAGTACGGTGAGCTCTCCATCTGTCTCGACAACTACAGAGGAGGGGATGATCTTTTCGCCCACATCCGCGAAACTCAATTTGAACTCACCGGCTGCTTTCGGCACCAGGCGTCTCTCACTGACCAGAGCGATGTTACTGTTATAAACCACCAGATGGAGACTTTTGCGGTCCGAGGCAGTGGATCTCAGCAAGGAGACCTGTTGCTCCTGGCCGGCTCGACCAGAGACAAAGCCGGTCGTAAAAAGGCAAATAAAACAGCAGATTATTATTTTTACAGGTTTCAAAAACGATCTCCAGCAGTGAAGCAGGGAATTGATCTTTATCCCCTTCTTGTGAATAGAAAGAAAAAAGGTGCTGTTAAGCTGATAAGCCCTCTTAAAGGTATCTAAAGCCCCTGCGGGTTGTCAACTCGAAATTCCAAACATCCCGGTTTATCCAGGCATCCGCGGCACGTAAAGTTCGGCGAAAACCTTGGTAAAGTAGCGGTCTGTCATCGTGGTCAGGTAATCGCGCACCTTCTCCGGGTGCGAGGTAACCTTCATGTACTCCTTTGAACGATTATTAAGGAAGTGTTCGAAAATGATCGACCCGGTCTTATCTTTTTCCAGTTCGTGGAGAAAATGCTCGAAAAGCATCCGGAAAGCATGCTGGATACGTTGTTTTTCGCGGCGTATCTCGGAGTGGCCGTAAATCCGGCTGTGGTTGAACTCCCTGAGTCTGCGAAATGATTCGGCAACCCTCGGGCTGAGCTGGATGGTGTCCTGGTCGAGACTCGAATCCACTATATCCGAAACCAGGGAGTTGATTATTTGACTGTTTGTGTTTCCCAGGCAATCGACCAAAGCCCTGGGAATCGACTCTTTCTTCAGAATGCCCATGCGCGCGGCATCCTCGATGTCCTGTCCCACATAGGCCACCGTGTCGCACATACGCACCACGCAGCCCTCCAGGGTAGAGGGAATCCAGTCCGGAGGGTCTCCCTGGGAACAGCGGAGGACATAATTCTCAATAGCCTTCTCCTCCCTTTCCCGGCAAGGGGTGAGCCGGTCAAGGTAGCTTTCGCCGTCATGGAACAGGAGCCCGTCGCGCACCTGAAAAGTGAGGTTCATCCCCCGGTTGCAGTTGGCGATACGATCAACATAATAAAGTCCGTGGATGTTATGCCGGAAATGTCCGATTCCGTACTCGCGGCAGAGCTCATCGAGAAAATCCTCTCCGTCATGGCCGAATGGTGGGTGTCCGAGATCATGGCCGAGAGCAATCGCCTCGATCAGGTCGAGGTTAAGCCGCAGGAGTCGACCGATTGTACGGCTGATCTGGGAGACCTGAATCGTGTGGATCGCCCGGTTGGTAATATGCTCATCGAACTGGGAGGCGAAATACACCACCTGGGTCTTGCCGACATAGCGCCTGAACCCGCCTGAGTAAAGGATTCGGTCGCGATCGCGCGCGAACTCGCTGCGGAAATCCTTATCCTCGGTGGAAAACTTTCGCCTGGCAGCGGAGTGAGGTGTGGCGAAAGGCGAAAGCCGGCCGTCCTCCTCTGCCAGGATTCGGCTGCTGATTTCCAGGAGTTTTTTAAAGGTCATCCATTCTCCAGAAAACAAATCGACTTCTTTTTATGGTGAATCGAGAATCGCCATTATAAAAATCGAATGCGCTATTTTCTAAAAATCAAGATACTTATTTTTCAGCTCCTGTTCAAGATCGCTGGCGGAGACCCTAAAGCGGCGGGGTGAAGTTGCTACCGATAGAGATTATCCTTGACAGCCGGGACTGGGCTCTCTAACGTGTACCGACACTTTGCGGCCTTGCCGAACCCCCTCCAGCAAGGGTGAAAAAGCCAGGGAAAAATTTAAGAGCGATGCATCAGAGTGACACCGACAAAGGGCTGAGACCGGTTATCGGACTGTATCTCGGCCCCCTGCTTTTCATTATTTTCATCCTTCGTCCTGTTCCCGGCGATATCACCCCTGCGGCAATGCGCATGGCGGCGGTAGCAGCC
>JAUVUV010000394.1 GCA_030604975.1 Candidatus Glassiibacteriota bacterium
GATGCCGAGTTCGACATAATGTTCGATAAAGGTATTAGTTATGCGGGTACTCTCCTGGATCTGGCTGTGAGCACCGGGATAATAGAGAAAAGCGGTGTCTGGTTCTCTTACGGTGCCGAGCGGCTGGGGCAGGGCCGGGAAAACGCGAAAAATTTTATCGATGAAAACGAGGACATTTTCAAGGCAATCGATACCGAGGTCAGGATAAAAGTCGGTCTGCTGCCAGGGAAAGATAAAGAGCCGGAGGCTCAGAAAAAGCCGGGAAAATAGAAGCGGTAAGGCCGGATTTTGGATGAAATGTCCGGAAGGTTGGTAAATACAGGTGAGGCCCCGGAGCAATACACTCGGGCAATGGTCAGGGCGCTGAGCTTGCTGGCGCGACGTCAGCACGCGGCCCGCGAGCTCGAGACCAAGCTCCTGCGAAACTTCGAGCAGCCGGTTATCCAAAGGGTGCTGGCCAGGCTTTCAGAGTTGGGACATGTGGACGATCCGGCATTTGCCCGCGAATATGCCCGTCAGCGATTCGAACGATCTCCCCGTGCTCCGCTGGCGGTTGTGAGTGAGCTGATAAAACGTGGGGTAAGAAGGGATACGGCCGAGGAGGCGGTTACACTTGTTCTGGCAGAGGGAGGCCTCGAAGAGGACCTGCTGGCGGAGACTGCGGCCCGGAAAAAACTGGCTGCCTTTCAGAACCTGAAGCCGTCCGAACAGAAAATCAGATTGTTCCGCTTTCTTTCCTCCCGCGGATTCGCGAAAGCGGCCGCCCTCAGAGTTGTTGAACGGATCCTGGAACCCACCGGCAAGAGTAACTGAAACTTGCGGCAAATATTTTTTGCAGATTCAGCCCCTTAATCCGGTTTGAATTGAATTTATTTTCTCTCACCGGGCGGGTCACGGCTTTTTCAGTCACTTGAGAAGTGAACAATCGAGAAGAATAATGAAAAAATCGCGGGAAATAAGGCAGGAATTTATCGATTTCTTTAAATCCAAGGGGCATACTTTCGTGCCCAGCACTCCGGTGGTCCCGATTGGCGACCCGACCCTGCTGTTTATCAACGCCGGAATGAACCAGTTCAAGGATGTTTTTCTTGGAACCGGCAGGCGCGATTACACCCGTGCAGTCAACAGCCAGAAATGTATCCGGGTTTCAGGAAAGCATAACGATCTGGAGGCAGTGGGGCGGGACACATATCACCATACGTTTTTCGAGATGCTGGGCAACTGGAGTTTCGGCGATTACGGCAAGCACGAGGCAATTGTTTGGGCCTGGGAACTTCTCACAGAGCTCTGGGGGCTTCCCAAGGACCGCCTTTACGCGACAGTGCACGTTGAAGACGACGAGGCTGAAGAAATCTGGAAAACCGAGACGGATCTCGGAGCAGACCGGATTTTCAGGTTCGACAAGGACAATTTCTGGGAGATGGGCGATATCGGTCCGTGCGGCCCCTGCAGCGAGATTCATATCGATCTCGGGCCTGAGCCGGCAGAAGTCTCTCTTGCCGCAGATCCGGAAAAAGGCATAAACAGCGGCAACGACAGGTTTGTCGAGATCTGGAACCTGGTCTTTATCCGCTTCGTACGCCACGCTGACGGCTCCCTGACCCCGTTGCAGGAAGCGCATGTGGATACCGGAATGGGTTTCGAGCGGATCTGCGCTGTACTTCAGGGCACAGACTCCAACTACGATACTGACATTTTCAAAACTCTGATCCAGAGGGTGAACGAGATCAGCGGAGTGGACTACCAGGCTGGTGAGCGCGGAACGGCCCACCGCGTAATCGCTGACCATGTCCGTATGCTGGCTTTCTCTCTGGCCGATGGAGTTATCCCCGGCAATGAGGGCAGAGGATACGTTGTGCGCCGCATCCTTCGCCGGGCGGCGCGATTCGGAAGGGAACTCGGTGTACGCCAGCCGTTTCTTTACAGGCTGGTCTCCACGGTTGCCGACACTATGGGCGAAGCCTACCCCGAGCTGGTCAATCGATCGCAGCACATATCCCGGGTGATCAAGGCCGAAGAGGAGGGTTTTGGAGCGACCTTGGACCGGGGCCTCGAGCTTTTCCAGGAAGTAGCTGAAAAAGTTCTCGAACAGGGAGGACAGGAAATCAGCGGGGAGGATGCTTTCAAGCTCTACGACACCTACGGCTTCCCGCTCGACCTGACAGTTCTGATGGCCCGGGAAAAGGGACTGAAAGTGGACGAGGAGGCTTTCCGGGCCAGTATGGCCTTCAGGCAGGAAAAATCCCGCACAGAGGGCAAGCGCGCTGCACAGTCGACCGCTGAGCGCTGGGTCTCCCGTCTGAACGCCGGGGAGAAGAGCGAATTTCTGGGCTATGACAGGACAGAGGTTGAATCAAAGGTTCTGGGCGTAGATGACAATACCTTGATTCTTGATGCCACGCCGTTTTATCCCGAAAGTGGCGGCCAGGTGGCTGACCAGGGAGTGATCGAAGGGCCGGGTTTCAAGTTCAAAGTTAACGATGTGCAGCGCTCCGGATCGCTTATCATCCACGGTGGCGAGTTTATCACCGGAGACATGGGAAGTGTGAAAGCCGGTTCCGGGGTAAAGGCTCAGATCGATGAGGAAAGGCGGCTGGCCACTGCGTGCAACCACACCGCAACTCACCTTTTGCACCGTGCCCTGCTTCAGGAACTGGGGGAGGAGGCGACACAGGCCGGGTCTCTGGTCTCGCCGGACTATCTGCGCTTTGATTTTCACCATTACGAGAAAGTGGCCGATGAATTGATCCTCGAGATAGAAAGCAGGGTCAATGAACAGATTCGGGCAAACCATCCGGTCAAATGGTATGAGACAGACTACGAGAAAGCTATCGATCAGGGGGCGATGGCGCTGTTCGGGGAAAAGTACGAGCAGCGCGTGAGGGTGATCGAAGTGGAGGATTTCACAAAGGAGCTCTGCGGAGGAACCCATGTGAGCGCGACAGGCCAGATCGGGGTTTTCGTGATTACTTCCGAGTCGAGTGTGGCCACAGGTATCAGGAGGATCGAGGCATTCACAGGCGAACGTGCCGCCGCCTACCTTCTGGAGCGAAGCCATATCGTGAGCGAATTGGAGCGTTCTTTTGCCATAGCTCCCGGCGAGCTTCCCGGGCGAATCAGGGCCTTGCTCGATGAACAGAAAGCTTTGTTCAAAGATCTCGCGAAGGTTAAAATGCAGGCTTCCAGGGAACAAA
>JAUVUV010000526.1 GCA_030604975.1 Candidatus Glassiibacteriota bacterium
GATATCCTGGCTCACGGTCTCTGGGGCGGGATGCTGGCAGGCTGGCGAAAGCGGTTCGGGCTCGCTTTTGTGTTCGCTGTTTGCCCGGACCTTTTTTCGTTCGGACTCTGGGCGGCTGTCCGCGCAGCCCACGGTTCCTTTCAAAGAGGCAGGCCGCCGCTTGATAGCCTGCCCGGCTGGATCGATATTGCATATTCGGTAACCCACAGCCTGATAATCGCTGTTGCTGTCTGGGCCTTTCTCTGGTGGCTGAACAGAGAGCTGGCTGTACCGTTTTCCGCCTGGATTATCCACATCCTGATCGATATACCGAGCCACTCGCGGGCCTTTTTCCCTACTCCGTTTCTCTATCCCCTGAGCGATTTCACAGTGGACGGTTACTCCTGGGGCCAGCGCTGGTTCATGATCCTGAATTACTCCGCCCTGCTTGTTCTGGCTCTTATCTGGATCATGGCGCGCCATAAAAGGAGGGTTAAATCTTCCCTCCGGATGAAGGTTCAATCCCCGGTGCGTCCGGCTTCCTCAGAAGGCAACTCCTCAAGCAGGTCCGCATAAGCCTGCTCCACGAGATCTTCCGGCTTCACTCCGCACCTGTTCATGAAATCATGGCAAATAGCCATCAAGTCTGACACCTTGTCCACGCCGCGTTTGCCCAGCACCTCGATCTCGAGGAAGGTACCTAGCTGCTCCACATGGTCGAGATGAAACTTGACATTGCCCAGAATGTAATGCTCCCGCTCCTTTTTGAGCACCACTTTTCTGCCCAGGCAATCTGCAAGTACTCTGTCCAGTGCCTCGGCGTCGCCGCAAGCGTACAGATTGACCCGACAATGCTTGGGGCCTCTGATATCAGGCCTCTCGTAGCCGATCAGCAGGTTTTCCGACTCACTGCGCCGCAGCTTGAGCCTTCCGCGTGGCACATGGTAAAAAATATCCACCTGAGTCTCCCTGCCAAGGAATTTCGCTCCCCACTCTTTCAATTTTCTGCGCACGTTTTCGTGATCACTGCAGCGTGCCTTTATCTCCACTGTCTGATCCGCGCCTTTTTCCATTTTTCATCCTGCATAACCTGGTTTAGCCCTGATTCATATCTTGCCTGAATCGGGCGATATTAGTATTTTACAAAAGGTAATCAGAGAAATAAACATGTGTATCGCTTTATCCCATTCATTCAGAGGCTGGGAGAAGGTCAGGATGAGTTTCAAAACTCTAGCGCTAATCATTCTCAGTATTGCAGTATCGGTACTTAGCGCGTGCTTGCGGGGCCGGGATCAGGACCCGCGCGACGAACTCGCCGCTGTGGCGGGCCGGATGGCGGCTGGAAATGACCTTCGCGAGGTGCGTTTTGCAGATCTCGACAATGACGGCCACCGCGAGGTTATCATGGTTTTCGGCCCCAGGGAACTGCTCAATTTCGATGTCTATTACAGCGACGGCAGCGAAGACTGGAATCTAACGCCGATGATCAATGACAAGAACAACCCCCGTGAGTTTGTCAGCACCAGCCTGGATTCGATCCGCGATTCCGATGGGGACGGAATACCTGAGATCAGTGTCTCCAGCCGCTTGTATGACGGCAACACGATGATCAAGGAGCTCCACTGGAAGCCAGGCGGCTACGAGGTTATCGACCAGAGAACGGTGATCGCCCAGGCTGAGCCGGTCCGCAGGACACCGCAAAGGACGAAGAACACCCCAACCGGTCAGAGCGCACAGCCAATGCCGAAAGAGCAGGCTGTTGAAACAAAAACCGCAGTCAAAACCGAGCCGGAGACTAAACCCGAACCACCGCCAAAGCCAAAGCCGATTCCACCGGTAACACCCTCCACGGGCACCTGCCTGGTGAAA
>JAUVUV010000090.1 GCA_030604975.1 Candidatus Glassiibacteriota bacterium
AAATGAAATTGGGCTGACGATCCTGAGTTAAAAAGATCAGGGAATGCTGCCAGGTTGATTCTTGGAAAATATTCTCTCCGCCAAGAACGACATCGAGTCAGTGCTAGGGATCAGCACGCGGGTCAAGCTGGATGAGCTGCAAATTTTCGAGCAACCAAGGCAAGCCCAAGCGGGTGATAGACGAGCGACGGAAAGATTGAAAGGAAGTTGATTGTGAGTATTATCGATTCACACACCCACTTTTTCCCGGGAAAAGTAGCTGAGGAGGCAATTCCTAAAATAGAGGCCACTTCCGGGTGCACGGCATATACGGACGGAACCCAGGCAGGACTGATCAGCTCGATGGAGGCCGCAGGAATCCAGTGCAGCGTGGTGCTGCCTGTGGCAACGAACCCGGAAAAGGTGAGTTCGATAAACCGGTTCAGCGCCTCGTTAAACGACTCACGGTTGCACATGGCCGGGGCGCTTCACCCGAAAGCCGACCATTGGAGAGAACAGCTCGAGGAGGTTATCCAGCTCGGGTTTTCGGCAGTGAAACTGCACCCGGATTACCAGGAGTTCTACCCGGACGACCCGGACCTTCTGCCCTTTTTCGCCGCCTTGCGCGACAACGGTCTCCTTGTGGCTATCCACGCAGGAGAAGACCTCTCCTACAAGCCGCCTTACGGAGGAGGCCCGGCCAGGATCGCCAGGCTGATTGAAAATCTTCCCGGTATTAAAGTTTTCGCCGGCCACATGGGCGGCTACCGGATGTGGGACGAGGTGGACCGCTGTCTGGTTGGAAAACCGGTTTACATGGATACCTCTTTCAGTTTCGGCGAGATGAGCGATGAACGGATTCGCTCGATGATCGGGCGGCACGGGGTAGAATATGTACTTTTTGGCACAGACAGCCCATGGCTCGATCAGGCCACCGAGATCAAGAACATACTGCGTCTGGGGCTGGGTAGTGCCGTGGAGGAAAAGATTTTCTACGGAAACGCCGTACGGCTCCTGCCCGTACTTGCCGGGCAAGGGCAGTCGGATAAATAACCGCCTCAAATATTGAAAGAATTGAGAATTATTTACCTGTATCCTTGATCAGTTTCTTGAGCCTGGATTTATGCCTGTGGTTGGTAGAAAGGTCCACGCTGGCAAGGTCCTTTTTCACCAGTTGGGCGTTGAGAAATGTTCTGTTACTCAGGTACAGGTAACAGAGCAAGTTGCCTTTATCATCGTACCTTGTTGTGTCAAATTTCATGTAAACTTTCTTGCCTCGGGTTTTCTCACGAAGGAATTTCATTGCCGCTTTCTTTTTCCCCGGTATTTCTCTCAGGCCCAGGAGCCGAATCTTAGTCCCGTCGTTCAGGAATAGCTCAAGCGGTGAGGTGACCTTTTTCACGCTGAAATACTTTTCTCTTGGCAGGGAGGAAATGTCTATTTTCGAACCGTAGTTTTTCACTTGCGGGTCAGCCCTCCTGCCGATCATCACCGGGTCACTAAAAACATAGGGCAGAGCTGCCTTAGCTTTTTCCAAATCGATCCTGGACTCTGTTTGCTTGATAATCCCGTATGAGGCACATTCTGTTTCTCCGTCTTGGGATATACCCAGTTTTTCCCGGATAAGGGGCAGAAATCGACCGTTTATTTCGTAGCCGATCGAGTTTCTCCCGAGCTTTTTTGCTGCCAGGGAGGTGGTTCCGCTGCCCAGAAACGGGTCGAGCACGGTGTCGCCGATAAAAGTGAACATCTTGATCAGCCGCCGAGGGAGTTCCTCCGGGAACATCGCCAGGTGTTTTTTCTGTCTTTCGCCGGAGAAATTCCAGTGACCTGAAAAGTACCGCTTCCACTGCTCTGGATCGAGCCTGGAGGCCTCCTTGATCTGCTTGCTCACTTTCGGGGCTTTGCCGGGCTTTTTGAAAATGAGGATAAACTCGTAATCGAGTTTCAGGATCCCGTTGCGCGGGTAGGGGAACGAGCCCATTACAGTCCCGCCGCCGGTGGTGTTGGTTGTGGTCACTTTTTGCCAGATAATCCCGCCCATATAGTCCAGGCCGGTGCTTTCGCTGAACTTTATTATCTCTGTCCGGATCGGGATCACTTTATACCTGCCGTAATGGGCCGATCGTGCAAACTGGTCGCCGATATTTATACAAAGCCGGCATCCTTTGTAGAGAGCGCGCGCGCATTCGTTCCAGACCAGGTTCAGGTTGTTGATATAGTCTTCGTAACTGTCGTCGAAACCAATCTGCCCGGCGCCGCCGTAATCTTTGAGCTGCCAGTAGGGCGGTGAGGTAACCACCAGATGCACTGATTCGTCAGGTACTTCGCTCATCCGGCGCGAATCACCGAAAATGATTTTGTGGCTGGTTTTCATCGATGAAAATAAACCCCTTGATGTCTTGATTAATGCTCGAATTTCCTGCGGAACCGCTCGAGGTCGGCCGCAAGTTCCTGAGAGGTAGCGAAAAGATAAAGAGGATACAGCCTGATAAAAGTCTCCTCGATTATTTCCAGCAAACTCTCTCCCATGGAGACTACCTTGTCAGCCGGCAGCAGGAGAGCCATATAATAGTACTTGCGCTGGGCCCACTGATGGGCCAGGGGTGGCAAGCCCTTTACCTGTGTTTTTTTGTAACTTTTGCTGCGAAGGGAAAGATCGCTGAAATTGTCGTTTTGCTCAAGGTATTCCTGGAAAATATCCCGGTGTGCGGCGATATTGGCAATCAGCCGCTGCCGCCAGTCTTTCATTGATGCCCCGAGCCAGGTGCCGATATAACTATCTATTGGGGTGATTCCCACCGCAAGGCCTGGTGCCTTGGTACGGCCGAAAGACCTGTGGAAAAACAGCAAATCGACCGACTCACGGTAAGGGTGCTTGTCGGCGGAGAAACGGATATCGCGGTTGATGCGGCCCAGAGTGCGGCCGGTTTTCGGCTCAGTCTCGAGCTCGGGATCGAGATCATTGATGAACGGGGTCAGCTCTCTGCAGAGGGATTGGAGTTCGTCTTTCAGAAACTCCCACTCCTGGCGATGTTTCTGGAACCAGAGCCTGTTATTGTTCACCTTGAGATTACGCATAAAGGCGAATGATTCAGCGCGGATGCCTTTAAATTCATACACCTGAGTTTCCTCTGGCTTGAATGTCGATAAGGCCGAATACCGGAAAAAATTTTCTCTAATGTTAATTAACGAGTCGGTTTTTGCAGTCAAGTTTACGATATTACTGAAAATTTAGTAAAATACCTTTCACATCCCAAATTTTTTTTGGAAAACTGTTAATCGGAAATCTGGGAACGGATACCTGGGATATGCTGACGAATCTAAAAAATAAAAGTTGCCAGGAACCAGACCGGGTGCCGATAGATCTTGGAGGGATGGGTGCGAGCGGGATTACGGCTCTAGCCTACTACGAGTTAAAAGAGTATCTCGGTATCAATGAAGGGGAGACCAGGGTTTGCGATGTGGCGCAAATGCTGGCCTGGGTCGAAGAGCCGGTGCGAGGATTCTATCTGCAAGCCAGACACTGTTCACGGTTAGTAACACTTTCTTTAGCTACCTCCGGGTGCGAATATCCCGGGCGCAGCGAAAACCGATATACCTGTTACTGCTGTTCGGGTAGTGGCCGTCCCGGCTGGCAAGTGACGGGTCGGTCATGTTGATATAGTAGCTTCCGCCACGGTAGGTACGGTAGAGTTTTTTACTTCCAAGCCAGGAGTCGACCCACTCGGCCACGTTGCCGACAACATCATACAGCCCGAACGGGCTTCTGTCCTCAGGGTAAGTTCCTACTGCAGCCGGGTAGTTCAGCCTTTCGCTCCAGATATTCGCCGCCCCGGGTCTGTAACTCTCTCCCCAGGGGAATTTTCGCACCTGATTGCCCATTGCCGCCAGTTCCCATTCCTCTTCCGTGGGAAGCCTTTTCCCGGCCCAGGCAGCGAAACGAGCGGCGTCCTCGAAACTCACCCCCACAACCGGATGCTCCTCCTCACCCGGCGGCAAGATTTCCTCTTTCCAGTGCCCCGGTGCCTTGTGTCCGGTGGCGGAAATATAATATGCATAGGCGCGGTTAGTCGCCTCGTAGAGATCGATGTAAAATGAGTCCACCCGGACAGTGTCGCCTCCAGGATAGACCAGTTGGTCCGCAGGCACCAGGGCCATCCCGATCGGTTCGTAGTCGAACCAGCCCTTTTTAAGTGTCAGCTCGAGTGTTATATCACTGCCTGGGGCCACCTCGACCGTATCTACAGCAACCCCGTAACCGGTAATGCTCACCCGAATCACACGAGGGCCGGATTCCAGGCGCGCAAGCCGCCATGGTGTTACTTTGCCGGTGAACACGCCGTCGATATAAATATCCGCCCCGCTCGGCTCAGAACTCACCAGCAGGCTTCCCGGGTATGGTTCGAGCCTGATCTCCAGCGTGCTGTCCTGTTCGAAAGAGATCTCGACAGTTTCGCTCCAGGTTTTGTAGCCCTGTTTCCTGGCCTCGATCCGGTGCCCCCCGGCCGGGAAATCCTCGAGGACGATTCTCCCGGTTCCTTCAACGGCAAGCTCCAGTGTGTCGATCCGCAATCTTACATCGGGCTGGGAGGTGAAAATTGTCAGGCGGCCGGTTTGCTGCTGAAGTTTGAAGTTGTATTCCTGGAGAGTTTCCGGGATGACCGTAACCGAGTCGAATATTTCAGTGTAACCGGGCAGGCTGAGAATCAGTTCATGCCGCCCGGCAGCAAGCTGGGATACTTTCACAGGAGTGCGGCCGACATCGAGCCCGGCCAGTATGGTCAGAGCGCTTTCAGGTTCGCTTTGGATCAATACCGTGCCGAAACTGGCTTTATCGAGTTCACCGAAGCTGTCATCTTTTTTCCGTTTACCGGGCCGGAGAAGTGTCTCGAGGCCACCGACTGATACCACCCTGGATCCAGCGCCGAAGCTATGCTTCGTACCTCGGACAAGCGGAACCAGGCTGCATCTCCAATCGCCGGCGTCGCTTACCCGGTAGCGCGCCGAACGCAAGGGTTTTGTGGCCAGCCCTGTTTCCCGGACTTCCATATCCGCAACTGTCAGTTCCTGTCCCGGCAGTATTCCGTCCGCCAGCCCGATATCTGCCACCAGGGTATCGCCCCTGGCCTCCACCACCCGTCCTGTCAAAGGGAAATAAGCGAGCACCCTGCGGGCCAGTGATCTGACTGAGGATCCGATCTTGGACACACCGTCTCTATGCTCGGCCACTTCGGAGGCCAGAACCTCTCCGCTCTCTGCGTTTATCACCCGGGCCGTAAGCACCAGCACATCCTCGAGCCGGGAAACCGAACCGGTAAGCACGAATCGGCTTTCGAGCAATTCTCCCAGCCGCCTCAGGTTGCCCTCAGAGAACAGATCCCGGAACCTGGCGGATTCTCGCTGAAGGCGGTAAAGCCTGCCTGTTTCCTCCAGAAGGCGCAGTCGCGCAGAGCGGCCGAGTTCGGAGCGCAGAAGGTCGCTTACCGAACGGGCCAGAGTCCGGTCAACCCCGATAGGTTCGAAATCCTGTACGGATAAAAGTACTCCCGGAGTCTCTTTTGCCCGGCAGTAGAGGCTGTCCAGGGGCAGAGTAAGGCAGAATGCCAGGGATAGAATAACGGTCGGATAATAGCGAAAGAGATTCATAATAAGCGGCATGCAGGCAGGCGGCTTCGCATTCTGCCTCAGCCGCCCGAACCAAAATTTGTCTCGAATTTATCCCGCGCCTGGCGGGCAAATGTATTGAACACCTCCACTCTCAGCTTACGCTGGGCGTCGAGGCCGGCCCGGGCCGGATCAGGCCCGAACCCTTTCGCCGAATAGACTTCCGAAAGCAGTACTGAATCATCCCGGGGGTCGAGCACGCTGATTGTCGCAGTCCATAGGCTGGAATAAAAGCCCGCATCCAGGCTGCTCACGCCATTCTCCCGACAGGAGGCTATCACTTTCGGTACCACCTCGGCGCGAATAGACTGTTCGATTCTTTCCGGCTGGAACCCTGCTTTAAGCAGGGCGTTTTCGAGGGCCTCGGTGAAGACTGAAGCCTGCCCCATTTCCCCTGACGGTCTATCGCCAATCTCAACCGGTTCCACCGAAATCCTTCGCAGCATAAAGCTCAAATCACGCGCCGCCTCGATAGCCCGGTGCCGGAGCATGGCAAGTCTTCTTGCCGCTGCCTCAGACAGGTGAACGCTCGGCTTTTGGGTCAGTTCCACCACCTTGATCTGTTTCCTGTAGGCCCCGTCAAATGCGCCGGACTCCTCCAGCCTTAAAGCATCTTTCAGTAGCTTTTCGGCAATTTGTACCCTGTCCGTGGATTCCTGTTCCAGTCGAGCAATCTCTGTTTGGAGGGATTCGCGCGGGTAGCGCACCAGAACATGAGCATTGAAAGTTGTTTTCAATGAATCGCCCTCGTTTATTATCTGCTTCTCGTAGTAGCTTTCCATCCTTTTGAGTCCGATGATATGCGAACTACCGCTTAGTGAAAGCCGGTCCTGGAGCAGAAAATCGGCCTCCTTGCGCAGTCTGTCGTAAGTGAACGAGGCCTCCACGCCGATTGCCGTGACTATCTGCCGGATGGCGTTGGCTGCCGCGTCGCTTTCGGCGTCCTCAAGTGTGCGCGTACCGGTGGCCCGGCCCACGAAATAGAGATAGTTTTCATCGGCCTCGGGTACCCGCCTGGTCCAATCCGGGATCGTGCGCTGGGATTTTTCAACGCGGACCTTTCCGGAAGTTGCCGAAGTTACGGCAAGAAAGAAAAAGAAGAGCTGGAAAAAAATCGCAGCAGCCGGAAAGCGCCCCGGTAAATGTCTTGCCGGGCCGGTCATTTGCACTCGCCTCGGAACTTAATAGGTTGGAAGGCCCTTGTCGAGCTCGTCCAGTACATCCTGGGCTTGCTCGTTATTTTGCATCCGCATCTCAGCATTTTGCTGGCTGGCGGCCAGGGCAACTGCCTTCTCGAACTCGGACTGGGGATAGCGCACCAGGGTATAGACATTATAATAGTATCGAACACCCTGGGGAGTGAACCGCTCGACCTTCTCCGTGTAACTTTCCAGTTCCTTTACACCGCTGGCCACGGTTTTACTGAGGATTTTCAGCCCGTCCTCGGTCACGCTGCCAACATCCTCGCGGGTTTCGGCCAGACCGGTCTCCACCCGAACCTTCTTGTAGTCGACCAGCCCCTGGGACTGGATCATCTCCAGCACCTGGCGGATTGCATTGGAGCGGGCATCGGTAAGGCCGTCCTCCAGGGAAAGCGCATTGGTTTTAAACCCGCGGAAGAAATAATGCTCGTCGTTTTCCTTGGGTATCTTTTTCACCCAGCCGGGCTTGTCGCCGCTTTTTTCAATGATCTGTTCACTGCCGATAACATCGAGCTTGCTGGCCGAGCAGCCAAAGCTCAGAATGCTCGCTGCTATGAGCAGGATTAAAAATTTGGCCAAAGAATACATGATTCCTCCTAATGCTAAATAAAATGAATAAGGCTCGAGTAGTTTGGCCTCATTAAATAAGCAAGAGGTGTGCCAGGATTAGCACACGGGATAATGTATTCCGTAAGTACCCTTGAATCAGGCCTGATTGAAAGAGGATTGCGCCGTTGGCAGCATAATGCATGGTGGAGTTTAATTCACCCCGGGTATTTTCTGCCGAGTTGGTTTGCCCTGAGCCATAACAGACTGATTTAACCCGGATTATTCATAAATTAGTAAGATGTTATGTTTCCCCGGGGCCGAGGGGGGGTGGGGGGGCGGCGGGCGCAAGCAATGCGCGCCGTTGCGCTTGCGCAACGGTCTGTGCG
>JAUVUV010000449.1 GCA_030604975.1 Candidatus Glassiibacteriota bacterium
AGAATATTCAGGGTGCGGTAGAGCTTTGCGAAACCACCAAGGGCCCGGTTGCCGCCATCCTGCTGGCAGGCCTGCGTAAAGTTAAGGATGGTAGCGATAGAGTGCTCAAGGCTATCGAAAATACCGGCACCATCGAGCTGGCCTTTCTCGAACGCGGCCTTGTAGTGCTGGCGACCTTGAGTAACGTTGCTCCAATGTTCGGTTTTCTTGGCACGGTTTCCGGTATGATCAGTGCTTTCGGTGCCATTGAGAAACTCGGTGAGGTATCTCCACAGGCGGTCGCCGGCGGTATCAAAGAAGCTCTGATCACTACTGCGGCCGGTTTGACAATAGCCATTCCAATTCAGATTTTCCACAACTATTTTGTGACCCGTGTCGACCGCCTGATCCTCGATATGGAAGAAAGCTCCCAGCAAATCGTAGAAACAGTGATCGCCTTGGAAGACGAGGGAGCTGTTGCTGCTTCCGACAGCAAGTAAGTCCAGCTTGTGAGCCCCGGCCCTTTGTGGAACCGGAATCTATTCTATTATGCATAACTAGATACCAAGCTATCTGTTCTCTGATCCTCTCGTGAGTGGAGAGATATCGCATGTTGATTGGAAGGAAAAACAAGGTTTCTTCCGAGATACCCAGTGCATCGATGGCCGATATCGCATTTCTTCTGCTAGTCTTTTCCTGACCACTACGGTTTTCAATGAGGAAAAAGGCCTTGAACTGGTTCTGCCGGAAGCCAAGGCACAGGAGATTCAGATCAGTCAGAAAAACATGCTGCATATCATCGTGCGTCCAGACAACCGGATCATGCTTAAGAAGGGCAAGAATCCGGAGGAGCAGCCGATCCCGGTTGACGGTCTTGCCGAGCGCATGCGGCAGGAGATCACCTTGAATCCCAAGGTCATCGCTGCAGTGAAAACCGACCCCGAGGCGACCTACGACCATATGATCAATGTACTGGATGAACTGCAGGAGGCTGAAGCTCCCCGTATCTCCCTGCAGATACTTCAAAAGTAGCGCACTCGAGGAAAATATGCTGGTATTCGACGGCTTGGGAAACCAGCTCTAGCCTCTTTTCTCCTGAAAGGAGCCGATTTTGGCCGTAGAAGCAAAAAAAAAGGGGGAACTTCAGCGAAAATCCCGGGTGACGGAGAGCATCCCTACCTGCTCAATGGCTGATATCGCTTTCCTGCTCCTGTTCTTTTTCATGGTTTCAACCGTGTTTCGTAAAGAGACCCCGCTGAAAATAGCCTGGCCTGAGGCGAAAGCCCTCAGGAAAACCGAGTTCAAGAATAAGGACATCCTGCACGTCTGGGTTAACAAGGATGACGAACTTACCGCGGGAGTGAGCGAGGAAGGCTGGGTGTATGTGGACGATGTGGCTTACAACCTCACTGATCTGTCACGCCAGTCCGGCCTGGTCGAGAAGCTGAAATTTGAATCCTCTAAACGGAAAGGCAGAATCCTCATCGCTTTCCGGGCAGACCGGAACACCCCATATAGCAAGGTTAATATGGCTCTGGAGATGCTCAAGCAAGCAAACACGGTCCAGGTGATGTTTGCCACGACTTTGGAACGAGAAGCTCTTGACCTGTCAAGATAGGGGTCATGGATGGATACATTTGAAACATTTGCCTCAGTGATAAAAACCAGTGAAAATTTCAAGTTCAAGCAGAAATACGGGAAATATTTCTGGGCCGCCCTGCTGATCTCCTTCTTCTCGCACGTTTTCTTTATCCTGGCCATGCCGGCAATTAACCCGGAAACTACGATCCACGAAGAAACCACCATGGAGGCGTTAGATCTTCCGCCCGAGGTGGTGATACCGCCTCCGCCGAAACCTCTGGCCAAACCCAGTATCCCGATGGAGGCTGAGGAGGAGATCGACGAGGATATAACCATCGAGGAAACCACCCCGCCCCCGCCAGATTTGATCCCAGAGATTCCTCAGGTAGAAGAAAAAGTGGCGGCCGAGGAGTTCCTGCTGGTGGCCGAGGTGTGGCCCAAGTTCAAGAACAGACCACCCGTTCCCAGGATGCCCAGCTACATTGCCCGGGCCAGAGTAGACACGGTGACCAGGGTCGAGTTCTATGTCACCAAAAACGGCGATGTGGATCAGAATAGAACCAAAGTCGCGGTCAGCTCAGGATATCCGGAACTCGATGAACTGGCCCTGGAATGGGCAAAGAAAGTCAAGTTCCACCCGGCGCTCAATCGCGGCGAACCTGTGGCTGTCAGGGTCGCTCTTCCCGTTCGTTGGAAGACCAGGTGATGTGAACCATTATATTCGAAACGAAAAAAGGCGCTCTTGAACCGGGTGCCTTTTTTTCTTTTATGCAACCCTCTCCCCCTGAAATTTCCTGACTGATAAACTTTTCAGTTGTTTGAATATAACCTGGAAAACTATCTCCAAGCCGTGGGCTAATAACATGAATGCCGGCCCTGCGCACGTCATTTCAAAATTCAGGCTGATCAAGACAGCACCCGAGCCTGCAGCCTTCGGCCTGATCATTTCCAAATGTCTTGCCTTCGCGACAGTGACTTATTGGCTGAATCGGGCACCATTGATCACGAGCCCTAATAATAAATTGCTGCTAAACAGCAAAAAAATTCTTCCCCTTGACACTCCCTCCCCGCTTGGATAAAATAGAACGATTTAAAGATCGTTGTTTGCAACGCCGCTATTCTTACACGCTGCGAGGACAAATGAGTCGCTTTTCTCTGCTGGCATTGGTCCTTTACATTCTCACTTTCCCCCAATTTCTCCCTGCACAGAGCACCGGGAAGATCGAAGGTGTGGTGACCGATAAGGAAAACGGCCAACCTCTGGCC
>JAUVUV010000435.1 GCA_030604975.1 Candidatus Glassiibacteriota bacterium
GCTCAGGATAAGATATCATGAATAAAACACCCGGCGGGTCTGACTGCAAAATAAGCGACAAGGAAAAACTCAAGCGGGAGATAAATCGGCTTCGTAACCGTTGCAGCGACCTTGAAATCAAGTTAAAGATCAGCCGACTGCTTCATGCCGAGCTGGATCACTCAAAGCTGCTCAACCTGATTATCGACAAGATAATGGACATTCTGCGCGCCGAGCGCGGCTTCATTGTTACTGGCGATCCGGATAATTTCGAGACCAGGGTTGCCAGAAACATTACTGGAGAAGAGCTTGCCGAAAGTGAAGGCACTGTGAGCAGGACTGTAGTGCGCAAGGTGCTCGAAAGCGGGAGCCCCGTGTTTGTCAGTGACGCCCAGGATGACAGCCTGCTTGCCTCGAGCAAAAGTATCGTGGATCTCGGCCTGCGCTCTATTCTCTGTGTACCTCTGGTTATCGGCGACAAGCCTTATGGGGCGATTTACGTGGAAAATCGCTCAATGGCCTCCTGTTTTATGGACAAGGATCTGGAGCTTCTGCAGGAGCTGGCTGAGCTTTCAGCCAGCAGTATTAAGAACGCGCTGAATTTTCTCGAGATTGCGCGCGGTGCGGAGGGCCGCAGCGCCACCAGAATCGGGGAAGACCTTCGGCGTGAATATGATTTCAGCATGATTGAAGGCAAGAGCAGGAAAATGGTCGAAGCAATGGAACTGGTAGCCCGTGTCGCACCCACCGATGCAACGGTTATGATCACCGGGGAGAGCGGCACAGGTAAAGAATTGATTGCCCGGGCGATCTTTCTCAACAGCAACAGGAAAGACATGCCGTTTCTGACAATCAACTGCGGGGCTCTGCCTACCGGTCTGCTGGAATCTGAACTTTTCGGCCATGTGAAAGGCTCTTTCACAGGAGCTATTTCGAACAAAGTGGGCCGCTTCGAGGCTGCGCACGGGGGGACGATATTCCTGGACGAGGTGGGCGAAATGTCGCCCGAACTTCAGGTGAAACTGCTGCGTGTACTCCAGTTCGGCGAGTTCGAAAAAGTAGGCAGCTACCAGGTTCAGAAAGTGGACGTGCGGATACTTGCGGCCACAAACAAAGAC
Organism: Candidatus Glassiibacteriota bacterium; assembly: GCA_030604975.1. Classification (GTDB taxonomy): domain Bacteria; phylum Gemmatimonadota; class Glassbacteria; order GWA2-58-10; family GWA2-58-10; genus JAUVUV01. The sequence continues at coordinate 1,098 of JAUVUV010000435.1, forward strand.
CTCAGTTCCATGGTCGAGCAGGGCAAATTCCGGGAAGATCTTTTCTACCGGTTTAAGATTATCGAGGTCCACTTCCCTCCCTTGCGGGAACGGCCGGATGATATCTCCCTTCTGGTGGACCATTTTGTCAGGACCTATTCTGAAAAACTAGGCAAACCTATCGAGCAAATAGACCCGCAGTTCATGCGCTGCCTCGAACGCTATCCTTTTCCCGGCAATATCCGGGAACTGGAGGGAATCGTGCAACGGGCGATAATCCTGACGAAAGAAAATCATATCAGCGCATCGGACCTGCCACCCGAGGTGCTCGAATGTTCGAAAATAACCACCGGTTCAAAAGAATCTTTCCGGCCGGTTATTTCCCTGGCGCGCACCAACGAAGAGCTCAAGATTGCACGCGAGGAAACAAGCCGCCTGGCTATTGCCGAAGTGGAATGCGCTTTTCTGAAAGTTGCTCTGGAGGAGGCCGGGGGAAATATTACTCGTGCAGCACAAAAAACCGGCATGAACAGGAGCCTGTTTCAGCGGATGATAAAGAAACATGAAATCCAGGTCGATAAAAAGAAGTATAAAAAGGATTGATTTACTAAGCTTTTGGTACTTTGAGAGTAACAATGTCCCTGTCGTAATACGAAATTACACAAGTAGAATACTTTTGCACTTTCTTAGCACTCTAATATTAAATTATCGCTAATTGTTTGAGTGACAAATAATTATCTGATTTGATATAATTCTTACCAACAAAACAGAAACATTCCAGACGCAGTTTATCCTTATTAAATGGCGTGGCATAATAATTGAACCTATTAACAGCGGGTAAGTACGTCATTTAGAGGCAGATCATTCATGGGATATGCTCGAATCAGAATTTCCGCGCTGATTTTTACCGCTATCCTCTGGCTCTTACCATTAATGGTCGCGGGCCAGGGCACAGGTATAATCCAACTGGAAGCTCCGCCTGGAGCGGATATCGGCTGGACATTTCCCTTTTCCAGACCCTCCCATCTAGGTTCCGCTGCACTGGCAGTGACTTATAGCTCCGCAGAGGAAAATTTCTCCAGTGGTGTCTGGTTCCTGGAAACCAGGGATGACGGACCGAGATTAAGATCCTATGAAACCTACGAGGAACCAATCTGGGTGTCCCGTGGGGATATCAACGGAGACGGCTGGCAGGATGTGGTTGTGGCTTTCCGGGAAAGGCCGGTTGTCCGGATAATCATCGGGCGGGAAAACACAGTTCCCCTGATTATCGAAAAACAGCTCCCGATTGATGAAGCGGGTTTAGTAGGCATTGAAGATATCAACGGCGATGGCCTGGGTGATCTGGTAGTGGCTGGCTCTGCTAAAATCACAATTCTTCTTCAGGAAAGTAATCCTGCGAATGAAGCAGATTTTTCTGTGCTCACCGCCTTCGAAAGAGTTGCTCCTTACGAAAAGAACGCTCTTACCTCATATCAATTTCTATTCGGCGATTATAACGGCGACCGGAGGAAAGATTTTATTTTCGGCGGCGTTTTGTATCTCAATCTCGGCACAGGCTATTTCGTTCCCAAGAGGGTGCCCGTGTTTGGGGAAGTCGCAACTATTCGGCCGCTTAATGTGGTTGCGGATGTTGATGCAGACGGCAAAACCGAGCTGCTGTTTGTCATGGTTAATATTTCAATGCCAAGCAATACTTATAAGCTGGTTGCTGCGGATTACAATACGGAAAAAATATTTGTCGAGGGATTCTCTATTGCTCCAGGCATCATGTCTATCTCGAAAGCCATAGCGGATGATTTAAACGGCGACGGATTTACAGACCTCCTGCTATCCAGTTTCCCAGAAGGACTCATCACC
>JAUVUV010000478.1 GCA_030604975.1 Candidatus Glassiibacteriota bacterium
AATATCCTGCATGATTAAAACTTATATGTTCATAATATGTTTATAAAACTCAAAATTAAGGCTATCTAAGACCTGCACAATATTTTGTATATCATTTTGAAATAGCATCTTCAAATTCTATATTAATGAAAAAAACCGTCCGAAGCAACACTTTTTTCAAATTGAGCAAATTAAAACCAATTTGATTTTATCTTGGTTATTTAATAGAAAACGCAGTCCGGCTTATATTTCCGTAACTGCTGCGGTAGTGAAAAAATTACTTGGCGAGTTGGCAGGCACAGACCTGTTGAGCCGATGGAATATAACCTGATGCGGAGAGCAGTAGGAGAGGCTACCTTCTCTTCAGCCTGAGTCTCGCCTACCGGTTTCGGGGAATTAATTGCTGTCCTGATCAAGTAAAATCTTTACTGCCTGGATCTGTCCCAGGTGAGCGGCTCGATTACCTTTGTAAGAAGGTCGGCTTTTGAGGAATCGCGCTGGAGTCTCGGATATTTTGCGCCTTCTTTGTAATCAAGGGTTAGAGTGAAAAAATAGCCGCTGTTTTCAAGTAGCAGTTCCAGTAGGCGGCTGCCATGCCTGGTAGCGGCGACAGCATGCCGGATAAGATCCAGCGACCAGCGCTGCGAATTAACCGCCACTACTCTCATCCCTGGCCCGATCCCTGCCATGTCAGCGGCTTTGCCTGGCACGATATCTACAATGGTGCCGTTCTCCTTGACCAGCATGCCGATCGAGGAGGTCAGGTAGGCTTGCTTCTGTGAGTTTTCCAGGGCGACCTGGTACTCGGATCTTCTGTCTGCATATGTCAGGCGCCAGCCGCTGCGCTCGATCCCGCCCAGGGGGGCGTTCGTCGTGGCCTGAGTAAGGCGCTCAGCCAGGTAGCTTTCCCAGTTGTAGCCTGCGACTGAATTCAATGCCGCCACGATATCCTCGAACGTATAAGGTAACACATGAGGCGGGCTGTTTTCTCCGCCGAAAAAGAGACGGCAAAAATCATCCAGCGACCTGTGGCTGTCAGTCTCCTGGCGGATGATCATATCTATCTCCAGCCAGATCAGCATTCCCTCACGATAAAAATCCACTGTGCGCCGCCAGGCCTGCCAGTCTTTCCGCGCGCCGAAAAGCAGTTGGGCCGAAACCGCGGTGTCCTCCAGAGACCTCCAGGTACGTCCGCGCTGGTTCTGCATCCAGTCAGCGTAGAACGCCCGCGCCTGACGGTACTGCTCCGGAGACCAGAGACCGCTGCGCGCAGTCAACACCTCGCCCAGGTGCGTGGTAAGTCCTTCATAGACCCAGAGCAGACTGGTACGCTTCGGCTGCTGGTAATCAGCCGTGGCCATGTCCACTGGCCTGCGGTACTTGCCGTTCCAGGAATGGACAAACTCGTGCGGCATGAGATATGCCTTTACCAGGTGAAGTTTCTCGTCTATAAGCGTCCGCTCTGGCACGCGATTATCACTTGACTGGTGGTGTTCCAGGCCGAAATGGGCGATATAGTCGCTCAGCGAGAGGAGGAATTTATACGAGCCGTAATGCCGCGCGCCGAAAAGCGCTTCAGCCTCGGCCACAAGATTGCTGTATCCGGCTTTCAACTCCGGGCTCAGCTCCAGTGCAGCCTCGTTGTCCGCAGCCATCAGGAGGCTATGCGGCGCACCGCCCGGCGCTCCGAGGTCAACCTCACGGAAATGCTTTCCGCACAGCAGAGGGGAGTCGATAAGGTTCTCCAGTGACACCGCTGAGAATCTAGTCTTTATGCCTGATTTGGATTCCACCGGCAGCGCGGTTCCGAATTTCCAGCCCTGAGGCAAGCTCAGGCTTACCCGGAAGAAAACCTCGCTCGCTTTTTCCCCTTTCGGGTAGAGCAGCAACTGGTTCCAGTTGATTACCGCCAGCTGTGCGGTGGCCGACGCCGCGGATGTAAAACCTTTCGCAGCCGGTGGTGCCGAGAGAAAATCCAGAGAAACCTCTACTGCTGCAACCCCGGCGGGCACCTCGCAGGCTATGGCGTACATGTCGATTTCATCCCGGCGCCAGGCGATCTCCCGCCCACCAGCCGTGACATTCAAACCCGCAAGGTCAGTGATCGGGCCGGTAGGCCCATGTTCTCCCGGAATCCACTTCGGGTAAACAAGTGTCATGGGACCAGGCTTTGCAGGGATAACCAGGTGCGCATGAATGATCCTCCTGACCACCTCCGAGGCGTCCACATCGAGTTCGATCAGCCCCGGAGATAGTGCCAGAGCCCGGGTATCATCCAGGAGAACAAAACCAGCCAACAAGACTAAAAACCAGATCCTTCGCAGCATTGCCCCTCCCGAAAAGTCTAAGGATGCAAGAGCCCTATCCTGACAGATTATCAGCAGATTTATTTTTCTTTCATTTTACATTAACGCAGGGAATAATATCTCCCCCGCTTTCGATTGTCAATTAAGGAAAATATCAGCTCATGCTTCATCCAAGTGGTTACCCCCTCCCCTGGGTCAAATCTTCCGCTTGGCTGCAAATCTGCTTAGATTAGTTCGTAAGTATAGTCGGAATTTCTATTAATCACGCCAACTTTTCATCCCTTGAAACCAGCAGGAG
>JAUVUV010000107.1 GCA_030604975.1 Candidatus Glassiibacteriota bacterium
CCGATTTCGTCAAAGAAGATAGTCCCGCCGTCGGCCATTTCAAATTTGCCTTTTCGTTTGTAATGCGCACCGGTAAACGCTCCCTTTTCATGTCCAAACAGCTCGCTTTCCATAATACCTTCCGCCAAGGCGCCGCAATTGACAGTGATTATCGGGAAAAATCTCCGATTGCTACGGCTGTGTATCGCCCTGGCAACCAGTTCTTTTCCGGTTCCGCTCTCCCCCCTGATCATTACGGTGGAATCCGTTTTCGATACGGTATCCACCAGTTCAAATACTTTTCGTATTGCCGGGCTTTTCCCGATAATCTCATCAAAACCGGTGAGTTCTTTCAACTGTTTTTTGAGTTGAATGTTTTCCGACTTCAGCTTCCGCTGGTTACATGCATTCTTAATCAGATGACTCAATTCGTCGGGGTCGAAAGGTTTCGTGATATAATCGAATGCCCCTTCCTTGAGTGCCTGAACAGCAGTATTGACCGAGGCATATGCGGTAATAATGATAATGATAATATCTCCATCGATTTTATTAATCCGCTTTTGCAATTCAATACCATCGATACCAGGCATCTTGATATCCAGAAGAGCGATATCAAAAGTTTTTTCCTGTAACTTTTTAAGCGCCTCGCGGGCGTTTTCAGCCGTTTCGACCTGATAACCGTCCTCGCGGAACCAGTTATAGAGCGAATCTCGAACGACAAACTCGTCGTCTACGACTAATATCCGGTAATTCTCATTTTTTCCCATGGCACTTCTTCTTTCAATCGAGTGGGATTTCTTCCAGCTGAGCCTTCGGTGCGGTATCAACCGGTAAAACAATAGTAAAGGTCGTGCCTTGATTCCCCCCTGAACTGACTTTTATATCTCCGTTGTGCTGCTGTATAATCCCGTATACTACGGCTAAGCCCAGTCCGATACTCTTGCTGTCTTTTTTCGTGGTAAAGAACGGTTCGAAAATATGGGGAATATTCTCTTTCTGAATTCCGCTTCCTGTGTCGGAGATCATTATCTCCATAAATTTCCCATCCTCGGACCGGCATAGCTCCACTGACAATAATCCACCTGAACTCATTGATTCCACCGCATTGATGAGCATCGCAAGCAAGGCCTGGTTGAGCTGATCTGCATTACAGCTAATATAGAGCGATTTTTCCGGCATCCTTTTTTTTAGCTGAATATTCTGGATATCCAGAGTATGTTGTATGAGTTGCAGGCTTTTATTGACAAGGTTTACAAGATCTTCCTTTTTGAACTCCGCATCACGTTTTCGAGCGAATAAAAGCAGGTTCTTTACGATGTTGCCACACCGGCTGGTTTCGCTCTGAATGAGAGTCAAGTGATTTTTAATTTTACTCATAGCCTCTCGGGTTATATGATTGCCATCGATTTTTTTTAGAATGAGTTTTGTATAGGTGAGAATACCGGCCAGGGGGTTATTAATCTCGTGCGCCACGGAAGCGGACAATTTACCCAGTGAGGCCATTTTTTCAACCTGAATTATATGGTCCTGCACTTTCTGCAATTCATCGGTTTTCTCTTTCACCTTTTGCGCCAGTATGTTCGACCAGTTGTTAATTTCATTACGGGCAATCTGCAGATCTTCGGTCATCTTATTAAATGACCGGGAGAGTTCGCCAATTTCATCAGTGCTGTTGAGTTCAATCCGGTGCTCCAGACGCCCTTCACTCAAAGCGCGTGTTCCACGTATCAAATGTTTGACCGGAACGTGGACCATTTGTCGTATGAAAATCCAGCATACCAGAGCCACTGTTAAGACTGTCACCAGAAAAAAGAGGATCGTCTTTCGCTGGCTCTCGGCAATTGCTTTATCCACGCTTTCGAGCGACATTTTGACATCCAGTACGCCGAGGATCGTTTGCGAGACGGGATGGGCGTGACAGCTGGCAGAGGAACAATCGCTTTCATTCCGAATCGGATTGATCAAGCCAAGTACCCTGTATCCTTTCGGGGACTGGAATATTCTCGTTGCCAGTGGGGAGGGAAAAGATCTAATGGGAGCGCCCTCTCCGTGACAGATATTACATGCCTCGGCGTTCATGTCGACTTTATGCCCCAACTCTTCCTGCTCGGTCGAGAATATTACCTCCCCTGTTTTATTGTAAATTCGGATCCCATCGAAACCGGAAGTATTTCCCACTGTGCGAATAATCTGATAGACATCCTCTTTTCGGTTAAGCAGCATACTGTAATAGGTCGAACGCCGGATGAGCTCGCTTGCCCGGTCAGCGCTCGAGATAACGTTCTGCATCAAATGCTCTTTCTGAACCTTTATGTTAAGATAGGTATAGACGGACAGTAGCCCGATCAGAAGAACGGTAAGCAGAACAAAAAGTCGCACACTCAGTTGGCGCAATATGGATGTTTTAATCATCGGAGGAAAGTGTCGCTGCGGTTGTCTGATAAAAGATTTATCACCGAAAAGCCTACAGTTGTGCCCACCTTGAAAAATCCTGCCGTCAGAAGGAGCCTTTGCAAATCAATAGAAGCAGTTTACCTGATACTGTCATTTTTCTACAGCCATATCAAAATATATGTAAATTCATTCGCAAAGGCAATTTTCCAATTAAATACAATATTTCTATCACCTTTGCGCGAAAATAGATACCCTTTCAAAGCGAAAACTATCTCGGTAGTTTGATTTGAGATGACACGCAATTAACAGTATTTCAGAAATTTTTTAACCAGCCGGATGTAGTTTTCCTTTCCCATTACCTGCCGCAGCCGGGTAATCATGATACCGCCGTCCGACATTGTTGCGCAGGCTGAAGTTCCCGCCTGCTCGATCGCCACGGAAATACTGTGAAAGATATCCAGAAGTCCCTTTTTGTACCATTGTTTAACGCTGCCGATACCCTCTACGAACGGCTGAGAGGAAGAATCCTGTTCCGGCATGATTTCCAGAAGCCAGCCCCTGCGATAGGAATCGCTTTGAAGAGATTTCGGATTCTGCTGGAGAGCGGCACTGTTAATCGCTGTAACCTGACCTGCCAAGGGGGAGCTCAATCGAATGTTCCAGTTATCAAAAAACAGCCAGCATATTGTTGCTTTTTCACTGATATAGTCCCCCATGATCGGAAAAACAATATGTTCGATCGGATCGAGACATCTTCCGATGAAATCATCCAACCCGATCCGCTTGGTATATCCCTTACAATCATAAACCCATAGATGCGAAGGAGAATATTGAACCTCCAGTGAATAACGAATGCTTGAAAAGCAGTTATAAATGAGACGAATCAAGGCATAATCGTACAGGTGGAACAAGCTCGTATCGCCGATTATTTCTTCAAAGGTCAATTTTTTCACTTCCGGGAACCCTAAATCACTTTCTACATGGACCGGAAGCGAACTATGGTCCCTGAGTGCTTTGTCCAGTTCACAGTCCTCGCACCGGTAATCCAGGGAGCACAGCTTGTAAGAAATCACTCCCTCCTGCATCCAGATACATCTGTTGTCCCGGTACTCCATAATTTTCCTGTATCTTTGAGCCAAATATCCCTTTCAGCTTGAAGCTCGTTTAAAAAAGGTTCAATGGCTGTCCGTGTAGATTCCAGAAAGGCTGGGGAGAGATCTGTGGCTATTGCAGTTTTAATCTACCAGAAGAAATTCCCTGGCGATCTCATCCCAGTTCGTTGGTGAAATGCTTCTGGCAAATCCTGTCAGCGGTATTCCTCCGTCCTGGAGCACGGCCCCCACATCGCCGGCAAGCCTGGGCCGGAGCCGGTCGACGGTTTCCTCCAGCCAGGCTGTGGCCAGTTTTCCGGAAATCAGGTTTTTCAAATCGGTTTTCAGTTTCGACACTTTTATTTTCATCAGCCAGCCTTTTCCGTAAGGCTCATTGCAGATTAATTCCGGGAGCTTGAAAATTTCTTCATTGATCGCAAGAACCTCGCCATTTACCGGGGATAGCATGTCGATAGACTTTGAGTCGATCCTGAATCGCCATCCTTTTTCCCCTTGCCTGACCAGGGAACCGATTTTCGGCAGCTCTACGGATCCCGGCTGACCGAGCATTTTCTGCGCAAAGTCGTCTACTCCCACCTTCACCACATCACCCTCCTCAGGCGCTGCCCAGGTGTGCCCCTGGTGGAAAAAGAATCCATCCGCCAGTTGAAACCACCTGCTCTCGATCCCGGCGCCTCTTCCGGCTGGAACGGCGGCCGAGAGGATTTTGGCAGACGGCCTGGTGAGGAATTTCCAGAAGGCTACAAGAATCAGCAGGTAACCGATAACGAGCAGATACTCCATTCCTTTTGTTGAGAAAATGTCCACGTAACCAAGACCTTCCATACTCCCGCCTCCTTTTCTGGCTTGCAAACCGATGTAAAAAGTATACTCAGCTTAAATTTGGAGGGTTATCTCAAGAAAAAATTGACCAGTTCAGACTGCGCGTGTGCCAATAGATCGGTTAACAGCCGAATTTATCGCCCCGGCCAAGCCTAATGCGCTTCCTTTTGACAAATTCGCCTTTTCTGCTTTCCTTCTGCCCGGTCATTCGCCCATTCCGGGAAGTTCCCGCAGAACTGGCATTCTATTGACGATCCATCTGAAAACTATAATCTCTGCAACAATTACGGCCAGGGTAACTTCAATTTCCATCCATGTAGGATAATATCTCACCGGCTCATACCACTTGAAAGCAATGATTGAGATATTGAGCCTGTTTAAGACGATACCTACCAGGGTAAGAATTGCCGCAATACGCACAAAAAGAAGGCTTTCTCGCTTTAGTCCATGGATAAAAAGCATACAGGGCAGCAGAACGAATCCAATAACCTCGAGCAGATACCAGTAACCCCAAGGGGTGAAAAGGAACTGCCAGCTCTGGTCGTGCAAAAATACCAGGAGTTTCAAAAAGAAGTAAACGAACATCGTGGCTGCGCATATCTTCGCCAGCCCGAATACTATTCCGTTATGAGAATCACGATGCTCGGAGGAAATCTGGTTCCTGAATACCTTATGGCTGATGGTTCCCTCTAAGATCACCATCGAGAGCCCGGCAAAAATGCTGGAGACGAAGAAAAGAAGCGGGATGAACTCTGTATACCACAGAGGGTGCAACTTGCCCTTGGTCATCAGATAAAGTGCGCCAAGGCCTGACTGATGAAGCGTCGAAAGTGTGATTCCGAATATCACGGCACCCAGGGTCAGGGAAGCGAGCAGCTTTCTGATCCTCCTCCAGCCGAGCCACTCGGCGATTGCCGGGGAAAACTCGATAAACTCCGCGGTCATGTAGAGCATGAAGTGCCAGGCGACCAGAAAGAGCACGGAACTCACCCCGAACGAGTTGCCGATTACCGGGTTAATAACATTCCATGGACGGCCTAGATCGAGAAGAAGAGCACCGGCATAAAATACATAGGCAAGGAAACCGTTGAGTATGGTGACTCTCACAATCGGATGATACTTCTCCATTCTGAGAATGTATACCAGAAAGGTCAACACATAGGCTCCCCCGGCAAAGGCAACCCCTGTTATTACGTCAAATCCAATCCACAGGCCCCATGGATAACTCTGAGAAAGATTAGTTATGGAACCCAAACCCTTGGTAAAACGGATGGCAAGCAAAATCGCGGCAACGATAAGAATAGAGCCTGCGATTACATTGAAAGGGGTTAGAAGTCTACCTTTCGGTTTCAACTCATTGATCATGAATTTAGAAAATTTAATCAGCTCTTTAACGACAATTTCTCCACGGCGCCCGGTAACAGATACTTCTTTTTCGTTCATGTTATTCCTCGCTCTTTTCTTTTCCTTGCTCGCGCTTGGTCGCATGGCTTATCGCAAGCAGAAACGGCGGTAAAAGGGTAATGACAACAGGAACTGTATACAAGAATTGTCTGGTCAGCGCAGGATAGGATTCCGATCCCAGATCGTTTCTGAAACCCAATTTGTCAAACGGGACCGATGCCAGATAAAGCATCCCGGTACCTCCCACTTCGTGCTCCCCGTAGACGTGATTGACGTAATTCCCAAGCTCACCGTATATCCGCTTTCTGGCGATTTCAATTAATTCACTTCTTTTTCCAAAGACGAGGGCTTCATCACCCAGACAGTTCTCGACACAGGCCGGCTGCTCCCCGTTCCTGATACGGTCCAAACAAAGTTGGCATTTATGCAGCTTGGGAACAGCACTGTGGTATTCGAATTTCGGAATGTCAAACGGGCAGGATATCATGCAGAACCTGCAACCCATACATTTCTTCTCGCGCCATATGACAGGGCCTTCCTCCGATTTGTACATCGCTTTTGTAAGACAGGCGGTCGCACACGCCGGTTGCATGCAATGCATACACTGTTTTTTCACGAAGACCTCGCCGAGGTCAGTCTCATATCTGTTTACCACAGACCATTGAGTTTCCGATTGTGTCCGTTCATTGTCAAATACTGATTCATCCTCCTCTGGCTCTGGCAAACCGTTTGCCTCGGCACATGCATATTCGCACGATCGACAACCCATACAACGGGTAGTATCTACCAGCACTCCCATTAATTCTCTCTTTTCATTTACCTCGGCCGCCCGGACTTTGCTTCCTGCCAAAACCGCTCCAAGCGCTATATTTGCCGTTATAAGGAACTCTTTCCTGTCCATACTGAAGTACTCCATTTCCTTGTGGGTGCAAGTTTTCGATCCGGTCATCTTTCAGCGAGTGTTTTTCACCGGTCCTGTTCAAATCACGACCGAAGGCAAAATTCTCTGCAGGCGCATATCAACTCTCCGCTTCGAACATCCCGAACTCGGTCGGGATTTCCCGCAGATCGTATCGCTTCAGATTAACTTTCATCTCCGAAAAATTCTTTTTTTATCATTTCCCAGTGCCTGTCATCCACTATGCTGCTTATCCCCATCACCGGGATTCCCCCGTCGCACATGGTTTGAAGGGTAAAATCTTCTGTGGACACCTGCTCTGTAAGCAAATCCCTCATTCTGCGCATTTCATCGGCCAACCACCCTTTAGCCTTGCTGCCCAATATCAGAGAGCGAGAACTCTGCAGAAAATTCTTCGGCTTCAGGCGAAGAATCCAGCCGTCCTTATACTGGTCGGTGAGTAATATTTCCGGATCTTTCAGTACTGTCTCATTTACCGCTTCGACCCTTCCCGCGACCGGTATCCTGGCCTTTACCCGGCGTCCTCTGCTTTGTATTGTCACTGCTGGCGAATC
>JAUVUV010000318.1 GCA_030604975.1 Candidatus Glassiibacteriota bacterium
AGCAAACCCAATCATAAAAGCCACCATTGCCCCCCCACCTTTCAACGCTTATATTAAATACAGAGTATTTAATGTTTCTTACGCCTCCGTTCAAGGAGCATAAAATGGATTTTTCTGAAGATACCGTCAAACAGGCGTGGAACAGAGCTGGTGGCAGATGTGAATGCAAAAGAAAAACTCATGGTCATATTGGCCGATGCAATAAGAAACTTATATGGAGCAAAAGGGGCCGCGAAGACTCTGGGGTATGGGAGGCCCATCATATCAATAGATATGGGCCAGATACGCTTTCTGATTGTGAAATTCTTTGTTGGAATTGCCACGGCAAAACCCTCTAATTGCAAATTAGCATTCTATTGGATCAATACAGATCAATATTCTTTTAAGAAGAAAGCCAACCATTGCCAATAATTTGCTGGTTGATGCGGGACTTGTCCATCTCCAAGACAAGTCCCGATCTTTTGTTCTTAAAACGCGAATCAAATCTTTGTCTGGTCCCGTTAGCCACCCTATAACCCATCTATTGGGAACATATCCATAGGGATCGCCACCAAACACAAAAATTCCAAATCCTTCCATTGATTTTAAGATACCGCAGGGGATAGTAATAGGGGATCGGGCAAAGGCGGGCTATCGAACCCCCCAAAAGTCAACAGGCTCAACAAAATGAGGGATAACCACAAAAACGTTTACCGACCAAGCATTGCACATAGATCCCAGTCCAGATTCAATTTGACCCTGCCGGCGCTTCTGTGGTCGAAAAGAAAATAATTTTTTTTCAAGCCGTGCTCAAATAACCGGAAAGTGATATTGACATCACTGGTGCAATAGTCAATAATCTTCTCGATCTTTCCCTCGCGGTACCAGCGTATCGCATCCAGGCCATCCGCGCTTTTGGGGGTTTCGAGTGTAGCGGTGGCGAGACTGTCCAGGCTTAGCCGGTAGCCCAGCCGCTCTCGAATGTCTTTCAGAATGTCAAATGTGTTCCAACTGCTGAAATCCACCGGGCTGTAAGCGCGAAGGACCTGGTAGTCGAAATCCAGAATGTTGAAACCGACCACCAGATCCGCCCCGGATAACTGCTCGATCATTGCCTCGACATCCGCCTCGGTATAGGTTAAAATCTCTCCGGTGGCCGCATCCATAAGCACTGCGACAGAGACTTTCATCAGGCGCTTATTCCCCCATCCCCCGACTTCCTCCGCCGAACGCTGAGTTTCCAAATCAAAGACAGAGATCTTTTTCTCTGCAGGGAACAGTCCTCCGGTTGTGCCGGGAATGGATGCGGCAATTTCAGGCGAACCTTCACTCTCATCGTGTCCTGGAACCTCAGGGAGTTTCTTTAATCCCTGGAGAATTTCCAGCACCAGGACAGCAGACTGCTTGTCCAAGGGCTTATTGCCGCTTCCGCATTTGGGTGAATGAATGCATGAGGGGCAGCCAGTATCGCAATCACATTCCGTTATCAGGCTCCGAGTGGATTCCAGAAGTTTGCCGATATCCCCGTATCCACCGTATGCGATACCCACCCCGCCGGGGTAACCATCGTAAATAAAAATGGCCGGCCCGCCTACCTGCGGGTGGCTGGTGAAACAGATACCACCGATATCGTTGCGGTCACAGAGCACGTAGAGTGGGAAAATCGAAATGATCGCATGCTCCACTGCATGCAGGCCCCCCATAAAATGCCCCTCGGCCTGTTCAACAGCCAGGTTAATCCCTTCGGGTATCTCGATCCAGAATCCAGTGGTTTCGAAAATCTGTGGGGGGGGGTTCAGCTGATGCGTGCTCAAAAGCTCCTGGGTCGCAATACTCCTTTTCTGGAAGCCAACAATCCGCTCGGTGACTTTCAGCCTGCCGTACTTGATCAGATAGTTGCCTTCAGGCTTGCTTTTCAGCGCCTCGAGAATCTCGGTATCCTTTTCGCTGATCACCTGAGTGTAATAGGGATCCCGGGAGGGGCGGACATAGATGTTGTGTTTTTCAAGGTCCAGCCTGGTGACCACGTACTGGCGCGCGCGGTGAAGGTAAATTGCGCCTTCGTGGCATTCGGCCAGTGCGCGAGTTCCTCCGATAGAACCTACCCGGCCAGGAGGGTCTTTCGAGGTGTCGAGAATCGAGAAACTCTCGCCGGCCTGGCGAAGGGAGATATCCCGTTGCGGATATTTGCGCGCGCTGTAGAGCTTATTGTTGCTAAGGCTCTCAAGCAGTCTGCCTTTTTTTTTCAACTCTTCGACTGCCTTAACGTAATTTTCCCCTTCGTTGAGGAACTCATCCGGCTCAAGCGGGAATTCAGCTGCTGCGCATTCGATATGGTCGCGCAGGATAAACGGGTTTTCCGGATCGACCAGGGCATGCTCGTAGCCCCGGCGGAAAAAATCCTCGGGATGGCGCATAAAATACTGATCCAGTGCATCCTGCTGGGCGATCAGCACGATCACGCTCTCCCGGCCCGAGCGCCCTACCCTGCCCCCGCGCTGCCAGGTCTGGGTCACTGTGCCGGGATACCCTACCAGCAGGCAGGCATCCAGCCCGCCGATATCGATCCCCATCTCCAGCGCGCTTGTCGAAATCACCGCGTCCAGGGTGTCATCAGCCAGGCTGCGCTCGATGGCACGCCTCTCGGAGGGCAGGTACCCCGAGCGATAACTTGAGATGCGCCGGGCAAGCTTGGGTTCGGAGCGCAGGACCCAGCTATGGATCAGTTCGGTGTTCTTTCGGCTTTTGGTGAAAGCGATGGTTTTCAATCCTGCCGCGACAAACTCCCTGAGCAGGCGCGCGGCAATCGTTGCCGGCTTGAGATCCTGGGGATTAATAAAAATAAAATGCCTGGCTGCGCTTGGCGCCCCGCTGTGCTCCGCAACTGTGAAAGGCAGGCCGAAAAGCCGCTCGGCGAACTCTTTCGGATTTCCCACCGTGGCGCTGGAAGCGATAAATACCGGCTCCGAACCGTAGCGGCCTGCTATCCTCCGGAGGCGGCGCAGCACCCCGGCAAAGTGCGCACCGAAAATGCCCTTGTAAGCATGAAGTTCATCCACCACCACATAGCGCAAGCTTTTGAAAAAATCCTCCCACTTTTCATGATAGGCCAGCAGGCTCATGTGCAGCATATCCGGGTTTGTGAGAATTATATTCGGCAGGTCGGCCAGTATTTTGCGGCGGCGGTAGGCGCTCGTGTCACCATCATAGATCTCTACCGTAATCCGCTCCCCGGTTCCGAGCGAAGCGGCGAGATCGAGCAACTTTCGTTTCTGGTCCTGCTCCAGGGCTTTCAGGGGAAAAAGATAAAGCGCTTTGGTCTCAGGCTTCCCCATGCAGGCCTCGAGCACCGGCAGGTTGTAGATCAGTGTCTTGCCGCTGGCCGTGGGAGTGGAGACCATCACGGTGCTCCCCGCACGAACCGCCTGAACCGCATCCACCTGGTGGGAGTAGAGTTTTTTAATCCCGTTTCGACGCAGGGCGCGTAGAAGAGGCTGCGGCAGCTCCGGGGAAAGCTCACTATATGAGGACTTAACTGCCGGGATATATTCGTGGTGAAAGACTGATTTGCGGTACCGGCCGTCACTCTTGAGAAACCGGATAATATCTCCGACCGGGGAGTCCTCGATAGTTCTGAAACGAGATTTCTTGTCCATCCGTTATGCCGCCGGCAGTTTTCTGCATGGGTGAAAAAATCTTCCATATTTCTCTGCAAATAAATAATAAATCAGCAGGGATAATATACAACCAATTTTAATTTCAAGCCTATAATCCTTGATAAAAAAACGCCTTTTTTCAATTAAATATCGCAAGAGTGAAACACAGTTTCCTGCTGAAATTAACCTGACATGGCAACATATAAAAAATACTTGTTCTTCTTGCTTTAGCAACC
>JAUVUV010000382.1 GCA_030604975.1 Candidatus Glassiibacteriota bacterium
GAACAAACGCTTTATCGTGATGAGACAGGTGGAAAGCTTTATCTTGTGGCCAAATTGGACCCAGACGAAGCAGACGATATCTCACAAAAATTTTTGAATATCCCGATGCCAAAGGAAACGATTTTTTATGTTTACGGGAGACGATCCAATCCAACTTAATAAAAATATATTGTCGTAATACATTCAGCTGTCGGTCGTTTGAAATCTGAGAAAGGGGAGGGAGGATGGCGAGATATCTAGGCATCGCAGGAATACAGATGGAGGTCGTCCGCGGCAAGGAAAATATTGAGGGGGTTATAAAGCGGCTACAGACTGCGGCCGCCTTGTTCCCGTGGGTGGACATTGTTATATTTAGCGAGCTTTGTGTCTGCGGTATGAATTCTGAACTGGCACAGCCTATTCCCAACGGGATGACCAACCAGCTCTGTAACTGGGCTCAAAAAGAGGGAAAATGGCTAATTCCCGGGTCCATGTATGAAAAGGATGGCAATCACATCTATAACACGTCACTCGTCATATCTCCTGACGGGGAAATTACTGCCAAATATAGAAAAGTTTTTCCATGGAGACCTTTCGAAGAGAGCGAAGCCGGTAACGCATTATGCGTTTTCGACATCCCTGAAAAGGGCCGATTTGGTCTCTGCATCTGTTACGATCAATGGTTCCCGGAGGTAATTCGGACCTTGGGCTGGATGGGGGCCGAAGCAATATTCTGCCCTACGGCAACAACCACTTCGGACCGCCCTCTCGAGCTAGTTCTGGCGCAGGCCAACGCAATAGCAAATCAGCTATATTTCTTTAGCATCAACGGGATCGGAGCCGGCGGCGTTGGGCGGTCGATTTTTGTAGATCCTGAAGGTCGCATTCTCCAGACAGCGGGTGAGCGGGAGATTATCATGACGGAAGTAGTTGACCTGGACATGGTCTCGAGGGTGAGGGAATATGGTACCCTGGGAGTTTGTCAGCTCTGGAAGGAGTTAAGGGACTATAAAGAGAAATTCCCTGTGTATCAAGAAAATATGCGCAACGGTGAAATTTTTAAATCACTCGGCGTGCTAAAACTTCACAGGAAGATATTAAACCACTACCTGCTTTAGCAGGGAAGGGTTTAATTAGATCCAATCACCGTCACAGATATTTGAATCCGAGAAAGATTACCACCGAAGTCGTTTGGGTTATTACTCCGCCTACATATTAATTTGATGACCAACTCAGGAGGAAAAATGAAAGGGATAGAAAAACAAATCCTTCATGCCGTGGATCATTTAACTGATGACATTCTCGACTTTACATGCAGGCTTGTGGCTGAACCGAGCACCTTGGAAAATGAAGCATCGGTCCTTCGGGTCATGGAGGAAGAACTAACCAAGCTTTCTTTTGATCCTGTCCGGGTTCCCATTGATCCAGTCACACTTTCGGAGCATCTCGGGTTTGCCCCGGTGCCCTGGTCCTATGACGGTCGATATAATGTGGTCGCCCGAAGGGAGGCCAGTGCTGATGGGGGGCGCAGCGCGCTTTTCAATGGTCATCTGGATGTGGTCAGCCCGGAGCCGAGGATTCTTTGGAATACGGACCCCTTTGAACCTGTTGAGCGAGACGGCTGGCTTTACGGCAGGGGTGCCGGAGATATGAAATCAGGTGTGGCCGCCATGACGTATGCCGTCCATGCTGTAGAAAAGGCTGGTTCCGGCTTTAAGGCTCCGGTAACGATCGAGACAGTCATCGAGGAAGAGTGCAGTGGCAATGGCGCCCTGGCATGTGTGGCGGCCGGCCATGACGCTGAGGCGGTCCTCATTCCCGAGCCTATGGGTCTTGCTATATTAACCGCTCAGTTAGGTGTACTCTGGTTCAAGGTCAGTCTTACAGGTGTACCCCGGCATGTTCACGAAGCCCAGGCCGGGGTAAATGCCATTGAAAAGTGTATTCCCTTAATCGCCGCCCTCCGAGATTTGGAAGCCGAAATGAATCAAGAGGTTCATCCAA
The DNA here is from genome assembly GCA_030604975.1 of Candidatus Glassiibacteriota bacterium. Taxonomy (GTDB): domain Bacteria; phylum Gemmatimonadota; class Glassbacteria; order GWA2-58-10; family GWA2-58-10; genus JAUVUV01. The sequence continues at coordinate 1,984 of JAUVUV010000382.1, forward strand.
TTTATGAAGGCATCCAACATCCGATTAACTTGAACATCGGTATCATCAAAGGGGGGGACTGGCCGTCTACAGTACCGGCTGCTGCCGAGTTCCACTGCCGTTTGTCCTTTTTTCCAGGTAAAACCTATGACCAAACGCGGCAGCGGATCGTTGACACAATCGCCCAAGCGACACAAGCTGATCCCTGGCTAGCCGAAAATCAGCCGAAGGTTGAGTTCTATGGTTTTAGATCAGAGGGTCATGTCGTGGATCGGAACCAGCCGGCTTTCAACACACTAAACGACTGCCACCGGGAGATAAACGGCCAAGACCCAGGCGAGTTAATTTCCACTGCAACTACAGATGTGCGGGCGTTTCATTATTATACCCAGGCTCAAGCGACCTGCTACGGCCCTGTGGCAGAAAATATCCATGCCGCCAACGAGAGAGTAAAGATCGAGAGCGTGATTCACACGGCCAAAGTCTATACTTTGTTCCTTGCACGTTGGTGTGGTATTGTTGAATAAGAAGAAAAGTTGCGGACATAACGCCGCACCACGGCCCAGACGGCGAGGAATCTGGCGTGGTTATCAAGGGCGAGCTCCTGCGGACGGACGTCTTTACGAAGACTCGGCCGGGGCAATCAAAACATCACAGATAGAGGTCATCCCATGAAAATTTTCTCCCTTACCGCTAAAGGCAAAATGCTGGTTTTGGCCCTGCTGGTCTGCCTTGCGGGACTCGGCATCAGCCCTGCTCCTCTCTGGGGCGTGTCCACGGCCTACGCTGATCAGCGTTCCCTGGTCCTCAAAAGCGATGGCCAGCCGGTCCGGGTGGCCATTTACGGCGGTGAAGGCGCCTATTTCAGGTCCATCAAGGCCGCTACCCGGATGTTCTTATGGATGGGAGCCGAGCCTCGATCCATAACCCCCCAGGAGATCCTTAAGGGTAAATTGAAGCAATTCGATATCCTTTACATGACCGGCGGCTGGGCCGTGCCCTACATTCGCGATCTAAAGGATGGCGGCACCGCTAACATCCGCAAGTTCGTGCAGCAGGGCGGCGCTTACCTGGGCACCTGCGCCGGAGCCTTTTTTGCCGCCGACTACATTTTCTGGGAGGGCAAGCGCTACGAGTACCCCCTGGATCTTTTTCCCGGATATGCCAAGGGCCCCATCGCGGAAATTGCTTCCTGGCCGCGCTTCAAGCTGTGCCGTATCCACCTGATCCCAAAACCGCATTTCATTACCAAGGACGAACCCGATTCCCTGATGAGCCTTTATTATGGCGGTCCCTGGTTCCACGTGCCCCCGGGGTTTAAGGCCGAC
>JAUVUV010000017.1 GCA_030604975.1 Candidatus Glassiibacteriota bacterium
CGCGGGCGCACACACGGGTGCGCCCCTACGGAATATGTAACCTTATTTCCGGGACATGACACTAGGGGGGATTTCATTAAATAATGCACTTTGAATCCTCTATGGCTGTCGTCAAAAATGTACACAGCGGAAAGCAGGGATAATTTCCACTGCCGGACTGCGTGACCACGATCATGTCGTAAACCTCAAGAAGCGGCACGGTGAACCGGCAGCGCTTGCCCACGAGACTGAATTCAAGTTCCTGCGAACCCTCCCGGTCAGGAGAGATCACCCGCACTCGGCGAACTTTCCTGCCCCGGTCGATCCTGACATCCACAGGGATATTCGCCATAACGCTGCCCTTCCTGTAATTGACCAGGTGGACCATGATCAGGTTGTCTTTCTCCACCTGCTCCACAGCCACCCAGTCAGGTACTTCTACCTCCAGGCTGAGACGGCCTCCCGCAGCCCGGCGCACTGCATCTCCGAGCTCGCGCCAGTTGGAGGGCAGGAGCCAGGTTCCCCGCCCCAGATGACCGTCCCAGGAGCCGGTCCAGCGCGCGGCCTGCTCCCTGTCCAGGGGGATAATCTCCGGTATGTATACCACCCGCCCGCCCCGGGTGACCTCGGTTTTGTTCGAGAAAGCAGGGGAAGTACCCTCGCCGGGGATCCAGCTTTCACCCATCCCGATCACATCGGCCAAACCGGGACGAACCCTTCTTCTTCCCCAATGGTCGAAGTTCGAGGTTTCTCCGGTAAGTACCAGTCCTCCGCCGGAATCGACAAACCTGGCTATCCGCGCGATATGTTCATCAGCCAGGTTATTCTGCCCGGCCAGCACGAGAACTTTATAGCGCGAGAGGTCTCCCATCTGCTCGTCGAATATCAGGTCAAACGGAACGTGGCTCTGGATCATCGCCTGCTCGAACATGCACTGCTCGAGCGCGGCCCGGTGGTTGTCGTAGGCCATGGTGGCGTAGGAACGCAACAGAGCGGCGTCCTCACGGTTGCGCGTGCCTGTGAAAAGGTCTCGATTGTCCATGTAGAATTTATAATACTTATAATGGACAGTTTCCCGATTACCGAGCTGCACGTTGCCTGCGGTCTGGTTGAACGCGAGGTTCTCAGCCAGCATCCGCTCGTAACCCTTGTAGGTCAGGATTATGTTATCCAGTGTCCGGCCGAGTTTGTAAGTCCGTATCTTGGAGATCAGCACTCCCCTGTCGTCATAGTCAGCGTGGTTGATTTCCTCGCTCCACATGATCTCGGTATATTTCATAAACCAGGGATGCCAGAGCGCGGCCTGGAAAGCCCTGTTCCGGCCGTAAAAACCGTGGGGGTTGGTGTCTATCGCAATCTCGGGGTTCAGCGAGCGGGCATACTCGGTCATTTCCCTCAGCCAGTCGGCCATCACCCAGCAGCGGAAATCGATCCACTCCTGCTGCACGGGATCCTTGATCACCCTGATGTTGCCCGGCCTGTTGGTCTGGTTCCAGACCGGCGGCTCGACAAGGTGCATATTGGTGTGGCCGAACCGCTCGATTTGCTGTTCGAGGGTGTATTTATCCTGAAGGTACTTGCGGAACGCCTCGACCGTGACCGGGCTCTTGTCCGATTCCGGCTCCATATTGCAGTCGTAATTATCGAAATGAAGCATATCGGTCTTACATTCTTCCACAAGCGTCTTGAGTATTTTTTCCTTGTAGTATTTCCGGTACTCGGGATGCGCCAGGTTCGGCTTGTAGCGGTAAGATTGCTGAAAGCCATAGGTGAGCCGGATCGGCCGGCCGAGTTCATCCCGCTGGATCCACTCCCTGGCCCGGGGGTCCTCGGCAAAGAAAGTTTCTCCCACGATAGTCATCACCTGGCTGTAGGTATCAAGCTTCATCCCGTGTTTGTGCACGTAGCCTGAAAGCGTTTTGAGCATCTCCATTTCTTTGCGCTCGGCCTCGTAGCCGAACCCTTTGTAACCGTGGGTATGGAACACCTCGATACCGGCGTTTTTGGCCGCGATTACGGTACTTTCCTTGTGCTCATCCACAAAACGCTGCCAGGCTTCCTCGTACTGAAAGCCGCCGCCTTTCCTGACACGGAAAATGAAAGGTTCGTGGTGGCCCCAGCCGAGCACCACGCCGTTGTCGACCCAGCCGGCCCGTTTTTCCTGATAATATTTCCTCTCAGCCTGCAATACGGAAAAGGCGATCAGCAGCAGGAAAACAATGATTCCGGGCGTGGAGCTTTTCATGATCACCTCACTTGTAAGGATTCAGTCTGTTAGCAGATCAAGCGACCTCTCCCGGGCAAAATCTCAGCTATCAGCTTTCGGAAGCATGTCAGGGATCGTTTTTTTCCATGCCGTTCAGTAAGGCACACGGATCAGGTATGTTTTCCCTTCGAACCTCACCCGCAGCAGCTCTTTATTTTCAGAAACAGTTATCACAGGATCTGCCGGCAGCCTGCCCCTGGTACCGTCAACATAAACCGCCACAATCGTGTTGGACGACACCGGCTGGCTGCTCTGCCAGTGCGGGAACGCACCCCTGCCCCCAAAATTGTGGGAGTGTTTCCACCCGGTGCGTGGTTCCAGCAGCTCGAACTCGAGCTTTCCTTCAGGAGCCTGAATGACTTTCATAGTGGAATGGCACTCACCCCCGTGGATCCTCAGGCTGTTTTCGCCCGCTTCGCTTTCCAGGTTCTCGCCGTGGGGCACGCTGATCCCGTATCCCCCGAGGTAGAGATATGCCGGCCTAGCGCTGTTATGCCAGAAGACGTGCACTTCGCCGCTGGTGCCGACCAGGGTGTGCGTAATTACCTCGCCGAAATCATACCAGACAGTATCTGCTCCTTCCGTATCCGGGACAGGTATGTCCTCCACGCTTACCAGGTGGTCGTCGGTAACCTGGATCGCCCGCGGCCGTTCGCGGAAATGCCAGCTGCTACCGTCGAAAGAGGTTCCCGTGCGCCCTGCTCCCAAATCCGGGCCGCCGTCGCCGGTGGCACACCATCCGAGATAGCTGGAGTAGGCGTGCTGGCAATACTTGATCCCACGCTGCCAGTTTCCCCAGTGAGAGAATGGCTGTCCCACCGGGTAAAGCCGGGCCTCGCCATCGATCGGACTCACCTTTACCAGCATCTGCGCTGCCGGCAAGGGTACCCTGCCTCCTGCCTCATCTGCTGGCATGGGCTTCTCAACTTCGTTCCAGAAAGGATGGTCCTCCGGGATCAGAAGGGCAACAAGCCCCTGGACAGCCCAGTAGGGTGAGCCCCGGTCGATATACGGTTCGGCGACCACGGTGTTGGGGCCGCGGTATCCCGGCTCCAGAAGGCCGCGTTCGCTCAGGGCTCCATGCTCCCAGAAATATTTCAGGCAGCCCGAGGCGATTCTTCTCGCCTGGCCTGGAGCAAACGTGCAGGTATTGTTGAGCACGGTCCAACCGATTGGCGCAAGGCAGGCGAAACGGTAGGTGGTGGAGCGGCCCCAGGGGACAGGTCCGCCGTCCCGGCCGAAAAGGTAAAGATAGCTCTCCAGAAAAAGTGCAGTGGTTTGCCTGACCCGCTCCCCGAACTGACTATGCCATGGCTTGTCGAACCTGGTCAGGGCATGGTTGTAGAGTTGAAAGGCCCAGAGGTTGTAAAGGTCGAAACTGCGGTTGCCGCCGTCGATAAACCAGCCGTCCCCGCGGTACCAGTTGAACAGGCGCTCGAACATCCGGGTAAGGAACTCGCGATTGGACTCCACCCCGTGACGGTCGAGGATCGGCACGGTGATCATGTGGAAATGCCAGTGGTTACAGTCATAGGCGATTGTGTGAGCCAGGTCCTTGAAATAGGCCAGGATGTTCTGTTTCTCCTGCTGGCTGAACGGCTTCCAGAAAAACTCCGGGCTGATCAGGATTCCCATGGCGAGGTTCGTGCCGAAAACGTCGTATTTGGGATGCGGGCCCCAGTAATGCGGGCTGTCGGGGTTAGTGCCGCGCCTGATTTCTTTCAGGTAAAGCTCGGTTATCGAGCCTTTGTATCCGGGAACCCTGTCTTTTCCAGTGGCGGCAGTGTATATCGCCACGAGCATCAGACTGCGGTCGAACGCCTCGCGGCTTCCACCCACATCGAACAGTCTCCCGAAATGGCCGGTCTCCTCCGGATCTCCGACCAGTTCAGGCATGCCGCTTTCCCTGTCGAAACAGGGAAGGATTCCGGCGATTATCTTTTCGGCTACCTCCAGCCAGTGCTCCCTGGTGTACCCGGTGAACGGACTCAACTGGAAATTATCTTTGGCTTTCAGGACAGCGTTTTTACTCATCGGGCTTTCCTTTTCAGCGGCCATGCTGGGTACCGGAGTCAAGGACAGCGCGGCAAAAAGCACAGCGCACAACACGATCAGAATTTTCGCAAGCCTCGACTTGCTTTTCGATTCTTTCATCGGCACCCTCCCTTGTAATTAAATCTGGATCTCAAAACTATAGTTTCTCGCGCTATTCTGATATTTTACTAAGGCTGCCAGGATCCTACCGGTGTCATTTCAGCAGGATTTCTCTCTTACCCAGATCCCAATCAATAGAAATCCGCCTACCTTCAAAGTTCCAGCCTAAACTGGTTAGGCCATCCATATTTATTTCTGAATGCAAATCTTTCAGCTCCGGCGAATCTTTACCTCTTGCATGCAAAAGGGCAAAGATAGCTGTAAAGCCGTTATTAAAAGAAGGAGAGATAACGAGCCGTTTTGTCTGCCGGAACCTGTCATGTGGATTTTTAATCTCGAACTCTTCCCAACTCAGGCCAGTTTCAGTCGGCAGCAGGGAATACAGGTCGAGGCTTGCCTCTCCCAAGCTGGCCATGATGTGGGAGGATTCGCTAACAATTTCTGCTTGCGGATCGAAGTGCAGAAGCCATTGAGCCTCTCTTAGCGCTGTAATCTCCTCGCTGTGGACGGTCATGCGGATCAGGCGGCAGTTGTGCGGCATGTCGGCCCCGCGGAAAGAAATCCGGCTGCCCGTTTTCAACTGCACCGGCGGGGAGACGATGAAATGATTGTCGCAAACCCGGGAGGTTGTCTTCCAGGAGTGCACGGTTTTCCCGTCAACCTCGAACGAATACCTGCCCTCACCCGGGAAATTATCGAGGTAGTTGGCCGTGATGGTATAAGTGCCGGGCTTTCCCTTGAAAATCGTATATGCCTCGCCCTCTTTGCCGACAACATAACCGTTTCTGGCATGCGTGAGCCCGCCGCTGACTTTAAGTTCCTCGCTAAAGTAGCTGAACAGCACACCTTTATCATCAAGTTCTATCCGGTCTGCCACGACCAGGACGTCCGGCTTGATAAACAGCAGATGCCGCTCGAACTTTTTCAGCCCCAGGGCCGGGTGATAAGCGCGTGTGACATCCCCGACAATATAGTCGTATTCAGGGCTGGAGCTTGTATGGACGATTTCCGGGTAATGCCTGTATTGAAGACATTCGGCCACGCCCATCCAGATAATGTCTTCACCCAGCTGCCCCCGTCCCTTGAACAGCACGGTGTTGTGGTTGGCCGTGCGCTTGAATGTTGTGTAGAGCGGATCGATAGCCAGGAACTGCCCCTTGGCGAAAATCTGGAACGAGCCTGCGTCCGGTTGCTGGTGGTTGGTTCCCCAGTCCCACTCGGCTGTAAGCGAGTGTGTTTTGCCCATGAACGGCCCGCACTTGAACCCGACCAGCATGGCATCCGGGTCGGTCCACGAGGAGCGCATCATCACCTGGTCGTTTTCCTTGAAATGTTTGAAAGTGGGAAACCGCGCCGGATCTGCCTCGGGTATATCGGGATCGTACCAGAGAAGGGCCCAAAATGAGGCTGAACTGAGCCCGCTCTCTTCCAGGCTTATCAGGTACTTGCCCAGCCACTGGGCCGTGGCGTCATTCAGCTTGGAGGCGATCAGGAAAAGCTGCGGTTCCGGCCCGTGCCAGTTGGCATGCCGCGGGGCGTCCCCGAATGTCATGGCCCATTCGTCCGCGGTGTGGGAGGGCAGCAGGCTGTGGAGAATCCAGGAGGACATCTCTTTCAGACCCGGTGTATCGTAAAAGTCCCGGCCCAGCAGAGTTCTGGCAAACTCGGCATACTTGGAGATAAACTCGAAATCATATTGACCGTAACTCAGGCCCTCCAACGATGTGCCGTCCACGGGCAAGGTACGAAACACCACGTCGAAAAAGTCCTCGCAGAGTTTAAGCCATTCCGGCGCCCGATCATCCTCGCCGTAGAGAGCGGCTGCGGCATAGGCAAAACCGCAAAAGTTTGAAATCGCATGGTTCTGGAAGTACTGGTTGTGGTACCAGACCCGGCCGGTTGTCATTCTCTCGTACTCGGCCTGGGCCTCCCGGGCCAGGCGCTCTGCTACCAGGGAGCGTTCCTCGGCAGTTAAGGACTGGTAAAGCCAGTCGTAGGCCAGGGCGATTCCCTGCAACAAGTGGCCGTGAACAAGGTCATTTTCCGGGTCCCATTCTTGGCTGCGGGCGAGGTTGAGCAGATGCTTTTTCGCCACTTCCAGATGGGCCTGATCGCCTGTCATCAGCCAGGCGAAACAGAGATCCGGAGCGAGATTGGCGTGTCCGCGGTTTAGATCCTCAGGCAATGCCTCAACGCTGCCGGCTTCGAGCTTGTCCGGCAGGTCCTGAAAGTAGCGTTCCCAGAGCCATTTGTGCGAGGTTTCGATATCCGACCTGAGCCTCTTCTGGACTTTCGGGGTGAGGATAATCCTGGGGTGAGGGTTGTTGAGAGCTTGCCTGTCGGTAAGCTCGGCCTCAGGGCCTTCTTTACCGCAGGAGACAATAACCAGGCATGCTGCGAGAATAAAAGTTTTCCAGGCTCCGGCATCCATTTTTACCTCCGCTCTTCAGGGCGAAAACCTGTACTAAAGAAACATGAAAAGAAATATTTCACATCCGCGGGCAATTTGGAAACAATTATTTATTCCCTGGGGAAGCAACCGCCTTGCGTACCGCGAGTTTACAGGCCACAAGCAGCAAGGCGCCAAAAAAGGCTATCAGTGCGCCGATTGTCAGGTTGATCAGCCTGCCGCCCCAGGGAAGATCGAGCAAGGCAAGGCAGGCCGCCGCAGCTCCCATAACCACTGCGGCCCAGCCTGTAATCCGGTAACTTCCCACATCTGTCGCTTGAGTGTCGCCTATCTCCTCGCGGGAAACAGGAGTGGCGAGTTTGACGAAAAATTTCTCCAATGCCTTTTTGTACTCGCCTCGAGGTTTGACAAAGACACCGGGGAGAAAGTAGATAAGCGCACTGATCCCACCGACAGCGAAAACCTGCTGGGTGAAAGTGATATCCGTTTTCAAAACCAGGAAAAGCACGCCGACGCAGACCCCGGTCAGGTAGGAGGCGATCCCTGACCACCACGGAGTGGCACGGTAGAACAGTCCGATAACAATCGGAAGGCCGGAGGGTATGATTACCACCCCGGAATAAGTCATCATCAGTCTGAACACCCCGCCGATCGCCCGGGACTGGACCAGGGCCGCGGCAATCACCAGCGCGCCGAAAACCAGGGTAGTCAGGCGGCCGATAAAAAGCAGCTTCCTGGGCGAGGCTTTTTTCCAGAAAATCTGCTTGATAATGTCCTCTGTAATCACTGCAGAGTAAGCGTTAAATACCGTACTCAGGCTGCTCATCGTTGCAGCCAGCATTGCGGCCAGCATGATTCCAATAGCCCCATGGGGCAGGATATACAGGCAAAAAGCCACATAGGCCGCTTCCTCGGGAGCGTTGAGTCCGAGGGTGATCGAGGCCAGGTCGAGACCGAGGATACGGGTGATAATCGGAGGCAGGAACCAGATCAACGGCGCCACGGCAAGCAGGAACATGGTGAGCAGGGCAACCTTGCGGGCTTCTTTTTCATCCTTTACCGAGAAGTAACGCTGCGAAAGAGCGCCGCTGTTCATTGCAAAGACCATCATCACTCCGAAAGCCAGCACATAGGACCAGTCGAACTCCTGGGTTTGCACCTGCCAGAACCCTTTCGGCACCTCGGTGAACAGCGGGGCAAGGCCGCCGATCTCGAACAAACCGAGAACCATCACTACCAGAGCACAGGCAAAAAGCACTATGAACTGGAGAGTGTCGGTTACCACCACTGCCCAGAGCCCACCGATCAGGCAATAGAACGAGATCACCAGGCCGCAGACAATGATTGTCAGATTCAGCTCGGTACCCAGGGCCACTGAGACGAACTTTCCGAGGGCCAGAAGTTGAATCCCGGCCTGCACAAGCTGCGCCAGCAGCAGAGTCCAGCTGTAGGTCTGGTTTGTGGATACCCCGTAGCGCTCGGAAAGGTAGGACATGATTGTTTTGGCGCGGGAGCGCCGCCAGAGCCCGGCCAGAAACCAGACACCGAAAATCATTCCCACTGCGGTGGATAAATACATCGCAACTGCCGCTCCTGGGGCACGGTAGGCCAAGCCCGCAGCGCCAGTAAAAGTCCAGACACTGAAACTGGACATGAACAGTGAAAATCCGGCCAGCCACCAGGGCATCTTGTTCGCGCTTTTGAAAAAGTCGCTGTCGTCCTTGTTGAAAAACGAAAGCAGCACCCCCACGACCACCATCAGAAACATATAGACCGCGATCACGGCGATATCAACTCTCGAGGCCAATTCCATGTTCGTCCCGGGGATAAATGGAAAAGGATATAGTACATCACTGGCGTCCGGAGCCGGAGCTCTTCGGGAAGCTATCGAGCCAGTTGTTATGATCGTATGGATTATTCGTCATGCGCGCATAACCTGCGACTGAGGCGGATGAACCTTACTTGACACCCTTGAACATCGCGAAGATTTTCAGCGCGTTTTTATTGTAAATCTTCTCCAAAACCTCATCAGGCAGGTGTACCCCGTAAATCATCCATCTTCCCTGAAGGTGATGGCCGCCGGTGGGGTCGAAATATTCGTCATCCGTTTCGAGGAAACGGTAGTAGATCCTGTAGGCCTCGGCATTCGGGGTCGTATCAGTGCCGAACATCACCCGGTCCTGATATTTGATCAGGAACTTGCGGGCTGTGTAGGGCTGACGGCCCAATTCGCTGATCCGGGCGTCAATATCCACGTAGAAATTAGGGTAGGTATCCAGCCAGGCGGCTACCTGCTGAAGTTCCTCTGGCAAAGTTCCCATGTGCGCGCCGATGAATACCGTATTGGGATGCTTGGCAAACACCCGGTTGCGCTGGGCGAGAATCTCCTCCTTGGAGGGAAACTTGTCCCCGTAGAATGCCCAGTTGGGATGCGCAGCCAGCTCATCGTAGCGCTCGTTGTATTTATCCACAGGCGTGAAAAAGGCTTTCGGATCCGTGACATGGATCATTACCGGAATGCCAAGCTCGGCGCACTTTTCCCAGATCGGATCGATCCGGGAGTCGTCCACAGGCACGAGCTTGCCGCTTTTGTCCCGTTCGGTTAATCCAAGGTTCTTGGCGATTTTCAACCCACGCGCCCCCAGTCTGACTGCCTCTTCCAGTTTCTTCGCCTCTTTTTCCCCGAAATTCGGCTCGTCAATCTTGCTGAAATCGGGCCTGAAAAAGATAATGAACCGATCTTTCGAAACACTCTGCGAAACACTCAAGTGCTCCTTGTAAAAATCATTCCTGGAATTGCCGTCCAGGCCCACGCACTTCCACACACCCGCCTTGTCCATTTCCTCGAGGTACTTTTTCGTATTTTCAAGCCTTCTCAGGTGGTTATGGATATCGATAACCGGGAATTTAGGCTTGATAATTCGAGTCTCCTTGACCACGAGCTGGCTCACAGGCCGCCAGTCGAGAAGCTTGAGATCAGCGGACTGAGCGAACAGAACCAGCGGAAAAGCCAGTAGTATCGAATCCATGACCAATGACTTCCAGACACTTTTCATCTTGTGCTCCTCTGAAAAAAAGTGAAAAAAGATTGAACCTCAATAGAAAATCAAGAAGACCGGAAATCTTTCATCCTGATCGTTTTCCCGGTGCGCATGGATTCGTAGGCGGCAAAGGCAATCTCCATGGAGGCCAGGCCGTCCTCGCCCCGCACGCCTACCATCGGCTCGGTATTGTCGCGCAGGCAGCCGATAAAATACTCGATCTCCGTCGGGTAGCCGAGCTGCCAGCGCTCGTCCACGGCCGGTCTTGTCCAGCCGAGCTGGTTGTCCGCTTTCTCAACCGAATATTCATAGCCCACCCGGCTGTAGACATGGATCGGGCTTCCCTGGCTCAGCTCCACCTTGAGAGCCCCCTTTGTGCCGTATATCTCCACTGTGTCATCCATCCCGCCGAGCGTGATATAGTTGCCCTCGACCAGCCCCTGCGCGCCGTGCTCGAAAGTGAACAGCGCCACGCCCCAGTCCTCGCCCTCGTAGTCCTTGTGCACCATATTGGATTTGCCGCCGCCCGAGGTCTTTCCTACAACTTCCACCACTTCTTTGCCGATCAGGTGCCTGACCCAGTTAATCGGGTGGCAGCCGATATGAAACAGAGCGCCGCCGCCGCAGTATTCCAGTTTCTTGGCGTACTCGCTGTGGCTGCCGCTGTGAACTTCCTTTGCCTTGACATAAAGAATGTCGCCCACTGCGCCCTCGGCCACTATTTCCTCGACCCGTTTCAGGATCGGCGAGAAGCACCAGTCCTCGGCGTACATCAGCTTCACACCCGCAGCAGCTGCAGCTTTGACCATTGCCCTGGCATCCTCGAGCTTTGTGGCCAGCGGCTTTTCGCAGATTATATCCTTGCCTGCTTCCGCTGCAGCCGCCACCACCGGACGGTGGATAAAAGTCGGAGTGCAGACAATCACTACATCCACATCCGGGTCTTTGCAGAGCTCCTTGTAATTGTCCGTGCGGCGCTCAACACCCCACTGCTCGCAGAACCGGTCCAGGTTCTCGATCCCGCATACCATTTCGAGTTTCGCATCACGGCAGCGGGCGAGAGCGTCGGCGTGAAGTTCGGCAGCGAAACCGGTGCCGACGATACCGGCACGAATTGGGACTTTCATATTTTACCTCCGGTTCGTTGTTGTTATAGATTTACGATTATTTATCCGGTCAGTTGTTCCGGCTCAAATATTCAAGGACTTTCGTAGCAATCAAACGGTGCCCCTCCGGGCTGAAATGTATCATGTCAACTGCAAACAGCCGGCGGGAGTCTCCGCTGTCGATCAAGCCTCCCGGATCGAGCCAGCCGGTGTGCATCACGTCGCGCACCTGGGCCAGTTTTTCGTTCATCTCAGTCAGCACCCGGTCCTCCGGCTCACCGAACTCCGGGATCATCGGGTAGGTCATCAGCACCACCCGGCAGGAGATTTCATCCAGGCGGCGCACTATCTCTTTGATATTCTCGTGGAACTCCTCAGGGCTGAGGGTGGGATGATCACGTCCCCAGTGGGCGCAGTCGTTGCCGCCGAAGCTTACGAAACAGATATCCGGTTCCCGCGAGATCACATCCCGTTCGATTCTGGCAAGCCCTTCGCCGGAATCGTCCCCGCCCACGCCGGCGTTGAAAACCGTTATGCCGGAGTTGACCTGTTCGAATACAGCAGCGAGAATATTCGGATAGTGGGCCGGTGAAGACCAGTGCCGGTTGTCCATCTGGGAATCGCCGAGAAAGCCGATATAGGCCGGTTCCATTTCCCGGAGTCCGGGCAGCAACCGCTTAACCTCTTCATTTTGCAGCAGTCCCGCAGCCATTGAGTTCGCATCTTCCCTGCGGCCGAAACGGCTTGCCACATCGTTGAGCCTTTGCATGGTGATAAAAAAGTCGAACGGCTTGGTACCGAACGGCTGCATTCCGGTCAGTTCGGCGGCCTGCGCAGCCAACTCTTGCAGACGAGAAGAGTCTTCGCTTGAAAGGCCGAGGTCGGCAAATGTCACCGGGCAGCCGAGTCCCAGCAAAAAGCTGCTGATTTCGATTCTCAAGTCCAGTTCGCGCCTTCCCTCGAGAACCAACAGGAAAGCCGCGCCGTAGGCCTGCATCAGATCCCAATCAAGGTCCTTGCTTTCCGGGGCCTCTTTCAGCCCGGAGATTATCGCCTCAGCGGGATCCTCCCCGCTTGCAGGGAAATCCAGCGGCCTGCAAGCCTCCAGAAACGCTTCGATCGCCTCCCTTCCCTGTCCCCCACCAGTTTGCACGAATTCCCGGATTTGCGACTGGTCTATCTTTCTGACCATCTGCATGAAAAGGCTGTCCGCAATCCTCGCCTTACTCTCAAGGGCCAGCCCGCATGCTACAGCCTGCTGTTCGAGCCTGGCCATCTTCAGCGATTCCCGGGCCAGGGCCTGGGCACGGTTCCGGGGAGACTCCTCACAACTGCAGGATGAGAACGTCAGCAGGGCTGTAATTAATGAAAGTCCGGCAATTGCCAGTTGCCAATGAAGGTTATCGCTCTTAGTCATGCTGCCCCCAGCGCCAGTGTTCCTGAATATTTTCAATGTCTTCGAAAGCAGCCGGGTCTCCTTCAGCCGGCCCGTAGAAAATCCCTCCACCGAAAGTGGTCAGAAAAATCATGCCGGGATGATGGGGATCGAACACAGGTCTATACCCCCATTTGAAATTATATCCCCTGATCCTGTGCCAGCTTTCGCCGCCGTCATCGCTGCGGAAAGCCGCGCTGTCGAAAGTGTTTATCACTATGGTGGAGGGATTGGCCGGATC
>JAUVUV010000180.1 GCA_030604975.1 Candidatus Glassiibacteriota bacterium
TCTCCAGCGCAGCCTGAGGTTCATTTGCACTACGCAGGTTTAAAGCTTGAAAATACAGGCAATCGCAGTGCATTTTTTTATCAGGGTGTTCTCTCGCCTCGCATAATTCCACAGCACGGCCGAAATGATTTGCCGCATTTTTGGAGCGAAGTACGGCGGCGGTCGTGTCACCGGCTTTAAAAAATTCACCAGCGAGGCCGTATTCTATAAGAGCCATCTGCCACTGGATACTCTCGCTTTCATCCTTTATCTTGGTCAGGCGGTCGAAAATTTCCAGGGCTTCGTCCTTGCGTTCCAGCTTGACCAGAGTAAATGCCCAGTACTGAGTGTATCCGTAATCATCCGGTTTTTGCCCGGCCAGAATCCTGTAATGCTCCAGTGCTTTCTCGTGATTTTCCTTACTGTAGTAAGTGTTGGCGAGAATTTCACGAGTGGAGAGATGTTCCGGGTCGATCTGTGCCAGGATCTGTTCGTATTTGGAAACCGCAACATCTGTACTGTCCATTTTCAGGTAACTGGTGGCGACCATGTAATGGACATCCACATCATTCGGATCTAATTCCAGAAGTTTCTTGTAGTTCTCGATTGCCTTGTCGTATATGGCACTGCTGAAATAAGAGCGGGCAATGGACATCGCACTGATCTTTTCTGAGGCCAGGATAAGAGTCTGTGCGACCTGCTTTGCCAGTTCTTTGATATTGTCTTCATTGGAAACAGTAAATTCCTCATCCTCAAGAACGTAATCTTCATCCGGAGCCGGTCTGGGAAAGATGAAATCCACCTTGGCACTCATTGTAGTGCTTTCCCCGCCTGGCTGGCTCAAAGTGCCGTTAGTATGAATGTTTGCCTTAAAAGTTTCCAACATCGCCGGTATCAAAGAATCAGGTACGAAATCTTTACGACGTATCTTGAGTTGCCGTCTATAATCCTTGAATTCATCCTGGGTTACAATGTCGAATTTGCCCGATTTGTCCAGCTCTTCGGCCAGATCCCAGCGGAAAGATTGTACAACCTCGAATTTCAGATCTGAATGAGGCGCCAACACGAGCACCTTAGGCCTGCCGGTTCCCTGAGCCAGCAGAGCGGTGAAAAAGGCTGCGATGAACGCTAGAGATACCCCCCCCGCACGCAACAGATTATTATTCAGGTTTGCACTCATTTTTATCTCCAAACAGTTTTT
Source organism: Candidatus Glassiibacteriota bacterium (assembly GCA_030604975.1). Taxonomy (GTDB): domain Bacteria; phylum Gemmatimonadota; class Glassbacteria; order GWA2-58-10; family GWA2-58-10; genus JAUVUV01. Next base: position 1,181 of record JAUVUV010000180.1, read on the forward strand.
ACATAATAAATTGATCAAACCCCGATTTTTTGGATTGCGTTTTCCAACCGGTTTGGACGTTCAGGCGGTAGAAAGTATTCACTGGGTTAAACGAAGTTTGAAAGAGAATCTATCGCCGGATTCATCACCGGTCATATTACGTATTTTATTAAAAGTGAAAATACAAAAAATATTTAGAAGTTTTTATATAATTGGCTGATTTAAAGTTGTCAATGATTTAGTTGCTTATAATTTCATAAGTTCAGTACTTGATCCGGTACCGATAGTCGATGCTAAAGTGACCCCGGGAATCGGTCTGGCTGATTATCGAACTATTGCGGTTGATCAGGTATTCGATCTGGGCACTGCGTGCGCTGGGGTCTATCAGATCCTGGGAGAGGCTGAAAAAGATCGATTCGAAGAGGAACTCTCCCATGGTGATCCTGGCGCTGGTCCGGTCGCCGTTCTGGTTCTGGTCCGCTCTTCGGTCGAAAAGCTGGCTTTCGAAGCTGAACTCGTCGAATCCGGTCAACTCCTGAAGGTACGGATTGGCCTGGTTAAGCGCGAGGTTGGCCGCCTGGTCGAGGAGTTTGCTCTGGGACAGGCTCGACTGCTGCTGGAATTCGCGGTAGGTCTGGTCGAATATCACCAGGATCCGGGATTGATCCTCGGTCAGCGGTGGCTCGATTTCCCTGTCCTCCCGGTCTCTCACTGTTATATCGAACTGGGGACTGTTAAATGTGCCTCCGATATGCAGGTAGAAAGTATTGCGGTCTACCTCGTACTGCTCGCCCGGGATAGTAGGGCCGGAGGTGCCGCGGAAACCTAATGTGGAGCCAGCAAGATCGGCCCGCAGAACCTTACCGCGAACAGTGCGCTCAGCGTTGATGTCCAGCAGAGGATTCAGCGTGGCCTGGCCTTGAAATTGGATATTACCATAGCGGATCCGAAACCTTCTGCCAAAAAGGGAATAGTAGCCCGCAACAGTAGTAATCTGTCCTGATACCTGCGGAACCGAGTCCCGCTGAACGGCTCGCAGGTTCGCGGTGAGTTTGATATTGGCGTTGCGGTTGCGCAGCCAGAAATCCTCGATTGCGATAAAAGTCAGATCGTAGTCGATGGGACTTAGCGGCAGCCTCACTCCACTCTGAGCAGCAAGTTGCTGGTCAGAAATCCTGACTGAACCGATCCTCGGATTGAGTTCGCCCTCCACCACCTGTACGTTTCCCTGAAGAACCGGTTTTGATACCGGTCCAGTAACTATGAGATCCGCATCAAGCTTGAGGCTGGTGACATACCTGAATTGCTGAAGTACGAGGTCGCGGCCGGTAATATTGAGGTTCAGGCTGTCCGGCCTGAAACCTTTCAGCACTATCTTGCCAGAAAGTCCTATTATCCCTTCAGGGCTCGTCGACCTGAAATCGTACAGCTGGATATAGCCCGGTTTCAGGAAAACCCTGCCGGTCATGTTATCCAACCGCATGTTGATCGGTGTTATTGCCCCTTTACCCCCGCTCAGCGCGATTTCTCCTTTCAGGACCGGCTCCCTCGCGCTGCCTGAAATGAGCATTTTGCCGTCAATAGTACCGGCTGAGAGCGGAATGAAGTCCGACCTCAATGAATTGACCGGGAAGCGGTTGAGCTGGGCTTCAAGCCGGATTGTCTGATCAGTTAAAAAACTTTCGGCGCTTGGGCTTTTGACCAGTGCCAGGGGAACTTCTCCGGTAAGCACACTGGTTGCGCCTTCCATGGTTAATTCAAGGTTATCGATATGCAGCCAGCCCTCGGACAGGCGGGCCTTTGCCTTGAGGTTCTGCACAGTGAGAATTGCCAGAGCGGCGCTGTCGACCTGGGCTTCCAACATTCCGCCGGGATCGGTCAGATTGCCCCGGAGGTTCAACCTCCCTTTCAATATCCCTCCCAGGTTGAAATCTTTCTGAAAGATTTCGGGCAGTCTGCTCAAATCGATATCCCGGAATTTGAAATCAGCATCCAGCCAGTCCCCATCCACAAATATCATATCCCCTGAAAGCTTTCCCCCCAGCATGGCCAGTTCCATTCCGGATATGGCGAGAGTGTCGCCAAGATAATTCATGTTGATTTTTTCAAGAGCCACGGCGCGTTCGCCACGGTAGAAAAGCTCCAGTGAATCAACCAGGACCCGGCTTTCCCCGGATTCAGGGTCGCTCTCCAAAGATCCACTGGCTCGCAGGAAGGCCAGGCTGTCCTTGACCAGCAATAATGGGGAAAACCAAACTGTGCTGTTGTCAGCTATGGTTGTCGCCAGAGCGAGACTTTTAAAACGCTGTCCTCCAAACTCGAGATCGTTTAGACTGACCTCTACCGATCCCTGCATATCTTCGAGCGGGCGGTTCAGCGAGCAGGCGCCTTCCAGTGTCTTAAAATCCAACCCCTTGTATGACCCGTTTCTTGCGCTGAATGTGCCTTTGAGCTGAGGATCGAAGAAATCGCCGGATAGCGTGCCGGAGAAATCAGCTGTACCTTGAAGGGAATCCAGAGGAAGGTATTTGTCAACTTTTGCCACAGGGAGATTTTCAATCAAGAGGAATAAAAACAGTTTGCCGTGGTCAATATCCCCGATAGCGGTGGCCAGTGCCGGGCCAGAATAGATGGCCAGATTGTCAATCCGCACGTTGGAGTTCTGGTAAGTGAAGCTCACTTGCGAGGAGTCGATCTTGAATTCCTTGAGCTCGCCGCGAATCGAAACAGCCCTGCCTGCAAGGGATAAATCCTCCATTCTGTAACCCGACCCTTCCAGTTCGAGATGGCCGCTGAGTGATCCGTCGAGGTTGTCTGTATGCGGGATGCGAAGCTGGGGTATGTTTATCCGGTTCACATCGGCCCGGATCGTATAGCCTCGCTTCTCTGGGGAAAAATCAAATACCAGGCTGCAGTTTTTTATCTCGCCGCCCCAGGCCTCTGCTTTCAGGCGGTCAAAACTCAACCAGCCTTTGGTGTATTGCAGCCGGGTGGAAAAATTTTTTGCGCGATAACTGAAAATCTCCCCTTGAGGAAGTTCAATTTGAGCGCTGACCCAGGTGGAGTCAAATCGCCCGCTGAATTGAACCGAAATGTTCACGGTCCCGGCCAGATAGTCGCGTATTTTCAACTCTGGCGGGAGATGAGACAGTTTTAGGGTGCCGGGCCTGATTTTGTACTCGAATGTCCGGTTGGCAAAATCAACGAAACCATCACCGGTCAGGTCGGTTTTGCCCTTGAGCGTGCGGGTTTTCCTGAAACCGAGAACTTTGTTGGCATAAGTGATTATGCCGGTTAGTTTCACACTGCCCACAGACCAGTAGCTGGTATTCAGGGAGGAACCGAGGAGTTCGATTACGTTTTCCCCGGCTATCCTGGTAAAGCGACCTTCCAGGTAGCGCACCTCGTTCTCGATGGGCTTATCATCGACGTCTTCCAGGAGCACGTGGCAGTCGTCAAGCAGAAAACGGCGGATCCTGACACTGGTTCCGGGCCCGCCGGGTTTGCCCCGGCCCTTAAATATCTTGCTATGGTTAAGCCCCTTTTGCCCCAACTCCCTGTGAATCCAAAACTTGCCGCCGTGAATTTCGAGGCTCGAAAGGGTTACACTGCCGCGCCAGAGCAGTTGAAGCGGATCGAGGCGGACCTCGACACGCGAAGCATCAAGAAAGTTTCTGTTTTGATCGAAAGGATCTTTAATCTTGAAATCGTAAAAGATGAAATGACCCAAAGAGGTTGTTTCAATGGCGGAGAAAGTGACTGGGGTTGAAAAAAGATGGTGAGTTTGTCTTTTTACCCAATACGTGAAAATGACCGACAACTCCTGCCGTTTTGTTCGATAGAACACCGCCAGAACTATTCCGGCAAACAGCAGCATGAGCAGAGCGAGTCTGAAAAACGCAATCAGTGGCCGCCTGGTCCATAGTCTCAATAAATTGCGCAAGCGCCCCTGGGGATTGTCCGGGACTGCTTTGGTACTTTTGGTCTTTTTTTTCAAATCTGTCTCGTTCCTAAAGTGAATTATTCATGAAACCCGGATCTTGACAGGGCTAGTCACTTATTTTCACATTTTTATCAGCCACCGAGGGAGGGGGGTGGCGGCTGTGCGACTTGGAGTCGCCCAGACCGTTGCGCTTTTGCGCAACGGCGCGCATTTCATGCGCCCGCCGCCCCCCAGGCCCCAGGGGAAACATAAAATCTTACTAATTTATTAATAATCCGGGCTAAAATGAGAAATATATTATGAAGCCCCTCGTGCATAAATGGCAATAAGTATTACCCTCTAAATGGAAAA
>JAUVUV010000272.1 GCA_030604975.1 Candidatus Glassiibacteriota bacterium
CCTAAAATGACCTCCAGGCTGACTTGCTCTTTGCCCTGAAGTTGATCTGCAGGCACACTCGCTCTGCCCTCCTCGACTGGAAGAGCCTGGTTCCCCATTCTTGCTTTCACCACCCCGCGGCACGCTCTGTCAGGATTGCTGAAATGCGCTTTGACCCTGCAGCCGCGGAATATTTTTTCACCCGGTACTCGGGCCAGTATGTCTTAATTCCGGACGAGTCTGCAATAAACCCATGCTGGGATCTCTATTAAGGGAGCACACAATTTTTAATCGAATTCTCATACTGAACCCTTGGGCTTAAAAGGAGGGTTGCCAAATATATTCCCAAAGCCTGCGGACTGTCAATCAGAAGATACTTTCTATTGACAATATTTCTCCAATATTATTAACTTTCTATTTTTTAATCAATTAAATCGGTTCTTGATGCATGTCTCTCTCTTCCCGCTACCTTTGGTTCGGAGAATCCGCAGTCAGTTCTCCGGCTCACCTGGTCGATGCCCGGGTCAAGGTGCTGCTTACAGGCATTCTTTCTTTTGCTGTCTGGAAAATCGACAGCTTGGCCGGCCTGGGAATAACCGGAGCCCTTGTAGGCTGCTGGGTCATTTTGGCCAGGGGTGCAGTACGCGCGATATTCTCAAGCCTCAGAAAGCTCCTTTACATTTTCCTTGTCGTGATCATTTACTACTGCTGGACTGAGGCATCCCGCCCCGGCATGAACCTGCTCCAGGGACTGGAAAGCGCCCTTGTGAAATCCCTCCTGCTGGCCGGCAAGCTTGCCCTGCTGATTGTCGCCGCATCCTGGCTCTATCTTTCAACCGAACCAATCAAAGTGGTAGACGCGCTGACCAGCCTGCTCAGGCCGCTGGAACGCCTGCATGTGCCGGTCAGGGAATTCGCTTTTGTGATGGGCCTGATCGTTCGCTTTTTCCCGGTTTCCGTGACCAGAATCAGTGACCTCTACCGTAATTTCTTATTAAGAGAAAAACTCCGCTCTCAGAACACCAGCTCCCCTAACCGGTATGCAAGGGCCCTGATGAGAGTGATCGACACCATGGTACTCTACATGCATTACACGCTTTACGAGGCTCAGCTGCTCAGCCTGAGCCTGATGTCCAGAGGTTATAATCCATTCCGGCCGTTAAGTTTTGCAGGGGCCGAAAAACTCACTCTTCGCGACTTTTCATTCTTTACCATCTCTGCCTCAGGGATTATTTTAAGCGCCTGGTGGCTATGAATTATGATGATTTACATTTACAAGCCCTGTCCTGGAATCTTATAATAAGTTAACTGGAAATCACTACCTTATTCAGCCTATGAAACCTGCCCTGAATGATTCTGAACGAAAGAGCCTGCAAAGACGTATCCGGCTGAAAGTGGACTATGATGGAACAGATTATCGCGGATGGCAGTTCCAGCCAGAAGAGCCGACTATTCAGGGGCACCTGGAGGAAGCGCTTGAAAAAATCCTTGGCGAAAAGGTCCGGGTTACCGGAGCGGGGAGAACCGATACCGGGGTACACGCCCTGGGCCAGGTAGCGCATTTCGACACGCTGAATAACCTGCCGGCAAAGGTTATCGAAAGGGCTTTGAACGCCACCCTGCCCAGGGAAATCAGGGTGCGCCAGGTCACGGAAGCTTGCGAAACGTTCCATGCCCGGCATTGGGCCCTCTGGAAAATGTATCGCTACGGAATTGCCGACATGCACCTGCCCGAATCGATTTTCCTCGACAGGACAAACTGGCTGCGCAATACAAGTGTCGATTTGGAAACCCTGAACCAGTGCTGTTCGATTGTTCTTGGTGAACATGACTTTGCAACCTTTTCCAAGAAAGAAGGGGCACGAGAGAATCATCTCTGCCGGGTGTATGAAGCTTATTGGAAAAAAGAGGAAACTTCATTATCATTCGAAATAAAAGCCGACCGATTCTTACGCGGAATGGTGAGGATGCTTGTCGGTGGGATGATCGCCGTGGCCGGGCGCCGCACCACTGTGAATGATTTCAGCAGAGCATTAGCTTCACCTGGCCGCTGGCGCATGGCCGTACCGGCCCCTGCCTGCGGTCTGACCCTTGTTCAGGTGGAATATCCGGAAAAGTTTAAATAACCTTCAAATCCCCAATACGATGTTCACTTTGCGGAATTTCGTTATCAAGCTGCTTGTGGCCTGTCTGCTGTCTCTGCTCCTTTTTTACCATTTTCAGCAGAAAGGAAAAATCGCGCCGCAATTAACCGGGGAACAGTCTGGTGAACAGGAAGAGGTCTCCGGAAAGCAGAAAAAGGATTCCCTGCTGTCCGATCCTTTGCTTTTTGCTCAAATCCCTCAGACCAGGCAGGACCGCAGGCCCAATCTCGACAGCCTGGAGGCCCTGGTTTCCCGTGGAAGGCGCAATGCAATAGTCCGCGCCGCCGAACGCGCCGCACCTGCAGTGGTCAGTGTCAACGTGCTCCAGACCACTGTGGTTAAAACCCCCTACAGAGACTTTTTCGGCTTTTTTTACGTTCCCCGCAGGCGCACTGTAAAGAATATCGGCAGTGGTTTTATTATCAATGCCAGGGGCTATCTCCTGACCAACGAGCACGTGATCAATAAGGCCTTAAAAATTTCGGTGAGCACCAGCGACGGAACAACTTACGATGCCGAAATAGTAGGCTCTGATCCAAACTCGGATGTCGCCCTGCTGAAAATAGATCCCGGTGGAGCGAAACTCCCTGTTTCCCAGCTTGGTGATTCGGACGATCTCTATATCGGCGAGTGGGTAATCGCTATCGGCTCGCCTTTCGGCCTTCTGCTTGAGGATCCACAGCCGTCAGTCACTGTGGGCGTGATCAGCGCGATAGGGCGCGATATCGTGCGCGACCAAAGTAAGCGGCGCGAGGTTTACGCCAACATGATCCAGACCGATGCCGCGATAAACCCGGGCAACAGCGGAGGCCCTCTGGTCAACGCCCTGGGTGAAGTGATCGGGATCAACACGTTTATCTTCACCCCCAGCGGGGGATCTATCGGCATGGGCTTCGCGATCCCGATCAACCGGGCCACCCGGATCGCTGAGGATCTCATCCTCGGAGGCAAAGTCCGCCGTCCCTGGCTCGGCATCCGGGTCCAGAAGTTAACTCCCGATATCCTCGCTGGTCTCGGTTACCCCAGCAGTCAACGAATACAGGGTGCGCTGGTTGCCAATATCCAGTCTCACTCTCCTGCCGCGGCAGGAAATGCCCTTCGCCCAGGCGACATAATCACCGGCCTGGGCGGCAAGCCCGTGCACTCGATTGACGACTGGACCGGGGAGATGCTCGATATCCGGGTCAACAGCAGGGTCGAACTAAGCATCCTGCGCAGCGGCAGAACTCTCACTGTCGCCCTGGTGCCAGTGGAAAAGCCAAGTGAGAAATTGGAACGTCACCCCACCGGGCTCGGGTTCAAGCTGATCGACCTGACACCCGAGGTGCGCAGCCAGATCGAAGTCCGCTCCAATCATGGTGCGGTTATCGTGGAAATCACGGATGCCGATCTCGAGCGGGAAGGCAGCATCCTTCCCCTTGACATCCTCTATCAGATAAACGACATCAGGGTTACCAGTGCCGAGCAGGCGGTGCGTCTGCTGAAACGCTCCAGCCGGGCACAGGTGACCGTGCTTTTCCTGGAAAGGGACGGGCGCAGTATCAGGCGCTACCTCACCCGCTGAGAAAAGCTGAATTCGCCCCGGTCGGATTCTATTGCCCTTGGGCAAATTACATTTTATTTTGGTTCTTCCTCTGCGTATTAATCAAGTTTAACGATTCATCTAAGAGAGCAGCCATGATTCCAAGATATACCCTGCCTGAAATGGAAAAAATATGGAGTGACCAGGCCCGGTTCGGCCACTGGCTCGAGATCGAAATCCGTGTCTGCGAGGCACTGAGCGAACTGGGACAGATCCCGGCCGAGGCTTTGGAAAACATTCACAAAAAAGCCAGATTTAACGTAAAAAGGATTCTCGAGATCGAGGACAAGGTTAAGCACGATGTGATCGCGTTTCTGACTAACGTGGCAGAATACGTGGGGCCTGACTCACGTTTTATCCACCTGGGGATGACCAGCTCAGACCTTCTGGACACCACCCTGGCTCTACAGATGCGAGAGGCAGGCCAACTCATCCTCAAAGAACTGAAAAACAATGTCCTGCAGGCTGTCAAGACACGCGCGCTTGAACACAAGGATACAGTGATGATAGGGCGCAGCCACGGCATCCACGCCGAACCGATCACTTTCGGCCTCAAGC
>JAUVUV010000532.1 GCA_030604975.1 Candidatus Glassiibacteriota bacterium
GAACCGCGCCAGTAGGACGTTGTCGATCTCGCTTTCGCCGATCTCCGTGTCCACATCGACCGGAGTACCGAGCTTGGCGAAAAACTCTCCGATCCGCCTCTTTTCAGCAGGGGAGGATTTAAAAACCAGCGGCGAGATAAAGAAAGCCCCCAGCCCTGCTATAAATATGGAGAAAGAGGTCAGGGTAAACTCCATTGCGCCGCCAAGGCTGGCAAGATAGCCGGTCACCGGCGGGAAAAAAGCGCAAAGCAGAGAGACAAGACCGCTGCATGTGAATGAAAAAACATACGACCAGCCTGGGGCTTTACGGTAGAGGAAGCCCAGCAGAAGCGGGGTGGCAAGCGGGGTGCCTGTCAGGCTGGCCAGTTTCATCATTGTCTTGAAAGATCCCTGCCCGGACTTTGCCATCTCCAGGCTGAGAAAGATAACTGTCAGGCCTACGGCGATAGTAGCCAACTGCCCGATCCGCAAAAGGTTCTTCTCATCCAGCTCGCCCCTGAAAAGCTTCTGGATTATATCCTTGGTGATTACCCCGGAGATTACATTGTACTGGGAATCGATTGCGGACATCGCTGCTGCGAAAATCGCCGCGATTATCAGGCCGATCAAGCCGTGGGGCAGCACCCGCAGCGCGATAACAACGTAGGCGCCCTCGTGCGGGTTCGGCAGATCTACTATCTGGCTCAGGTCCGGGTAAAGGTAACGGGCCACCATCGGCGGGATGGTCCAGATCATTATCCCGGCAACGAACAGAAGCGAGCACAAAAGGGAAACTTTTTCGGCTTCGGCTTCGTCGCGGACACTGAAATATCGCTGAGCAATCGGGTTAGTGTTCTGGCCGTGAACCAGGAGCAGGAACAAGGCGGCAAGCCAGTACCAGGGGTGCTGTTGCGAGGGCACGGAAAAATATCCCTCGGGCATGGTTGAAAAAAAATCACCGAGGCTTTCTATCTGGGCCAGCGAAAGAGGGATCAGCAGAAGGCATACCGGAAGGAGAACCACAAACTGCACCGTATCGGTCACACTCACGGCCCAGACACCGCCGAAAAGAGTATAAGCCATGATTACAAGGCCGCAGATCCAGATCACACTGAAAATATCCAGTCCCAGAGAGGAGGCGACAAAAATAGCCAGCGAGTATAAGGCAACCGCACAGTAGAGAATGTTAAACGGAATATAGGTCCAGCTTGCCACCTGATGGGAGGTGAGATTGAACCGTTCATCGAGAAATTCCATTATCGTGGTGACCCGGCTTCTCCGCCAGAGTCTGGCAAAGAGAAAGTAGCCGCTGGAGATTGCCAACCCCGTAAGTCCCAGGATCACAGTACCTGTAAGCCCCTTCTGGTAGATTATCCCTGCGCCCCCGGTAAACATGTAGGCGCTGAAAGAACTCATGAACGCTGAAACCCCGGCGATCCACCAGTTCAGCTTGTTACCTGCTCTGAAATAATCACCACTGCCTTTGATATACTTGAAAAAATACAACCCGATCCCCACCATCATCACCATATAAACCACAACTACGATATAGTCATAAACATTCAGCGTTTTCATATTTCCCAAGTCCGGGATACAAGAAGTATATTAGCTTTCCTATCGGAAATTTTCAGGCCTTTGAGGTTACGTTAAAATGTGAATTTTTACATTTAATCCCTTTCAAATCAAGAGTAATCTTGCATCTTCAGAAAA
>JAUVUV010000320.1 GCA_030604975.1 Candidatus Glassiibacteriota bacterium
AAAAAAAAGCGCCGACTCGAGTGAGCCGGCGCTTGAAGATTGAATGAATTTCGCGATTATTTGACCTTGACAGTCACCTCGCGAGGTTTCACCTCTTCTCGCTTGGGAAGAGTAAGGATCAGAACTCCATCCTTATACTCTGCATCAATCTTTTCAGCATCGACCTGGCTGTTGAGCTTGAAGGAACGGGAGAATTTGCCGTAGGCGCGTTCGCTGTGATAACGGCCATCCTTTTCGCTTTCATAAATGTTGCGTTTTTCGGCCTCGATAGTCAGCGTGTCGTTCTCCACGGTAATTTTCAGGTCTTTCTTGTCGACTCCCGGAAGTTCGGCGGAAAGAGTGTAGTTGCCTTCATTCTCGACAATATCGACATTAACACCTGAGGCCGGAGTGCATGAAAACCAGTCCTCCAATACCTTGGAAAACGGGTCGGTGCTAAAGAAACGATCTCTCAGCACCGGGCTGAAATTCGGATTAGTGGGTGTCCATCTGACGAGTCTCATTATATCCTCCTAGTGAAAGTTTACGGGTTATCGATAAGGTTGATTCTCACGCTCGAGGACAGATCCCTTAATCAATTTTGCATTTATCTCAGGCAAGGCCCGTGCCAGAATACCATCTTAAATGGCAACTTATTGATATATAATGAATTAAAAAAATACTACGCCTGGAATTTCACTATCCACCTTTGGAAATACGACATCTAATATGCCTTTATGGCACTCTTTATCCGTTTTTGGCATTATAATGCCATACTGGCAGGTTTCATTGAATTTCACGATCCTGAACGTGATTTGGGAAAGATGAAAAATGGTAAGGTTGAGGGCTGTGTTTTCACAAAGGGAACAACTCGCATTGCTGGAAAATAGTCGAATGTTGGCAGACAGCGTTTTTTAGAGCCAGCTGGTATTTTGCTAACAGTACCGGCTCCCAAAATCTCGTATATTTATCCGGGGGAAAGAAGATAAAGGGTAAAGCTTAGATACTGGTCTGATTGAATTTGGTCAGTCCTCTTCGAAATTTTTCCGCTCTTTGCACGGGCACTCCATTGTTGCCTTATTAAACTCCTCGAGAGGTATTTTGCGCTTGAAGCCCTCCCTGTTTTGCAGTTCCACCATTTCGTTGAACATATCGAGCCCGGAAACCCGCTCTTCGCGCCCCTCGATGCTAATATATTCTTTGCCCTCCTTGGGGAATTTCTTGCTCTGTTCTTTGTAAAAAACCCGCTCATACATCAGGCAACACATAAGCCTGCCGCAGATTCCGCTGATTTGGCTCGGATTGAGGCTCAACCTTTGCTCTTTAGCCGCACGGAGAGTGACCGGTTCGAATTCATTAAGGAAGGTCGCGCAGCAGAGCCTGTACCCGCACCGCCCGAATCCTCCGAGCCGCCTGGCCTCATCGCGCACACCGATCTGTTTCAGCTCGATCCTGGTTTTGAATATGGCTGCGAGGTCCTTGACGAGCTGGCGGAAATCCACTCTTTTTTCTGCGGTAAAATAGAAGATAATCTTGTTGCCGTCGAACTGCCATTCGGTGTCTACGAGCTTCATATCGAGCTGGTGTTCCTCGACTTTCTTCATGCAGATCTCAAAAGCTTCACCCTCTTTATCGCTTACTTTCCCGAGGTTCTCTATCTCCTTCTGGGTAGCGAACCTGCGGATTTTACCGAGCGAGGATATTTTCTCCGAGTGTTTTCTATCAGCCAGTTCACCTATTACCGCCACTCTTCCGAGATCCTCGCCTCGGTCAACCTCTACCACAACGTAATCGCCAACCTTGATATCCAGATTATCTTTATTGAGGTAATACCCCTTGCGTTCTCTTTTGAACTGAACTTCAACTGTTTCAAGCTCCATCTCCAATCACCTCTTTCATATCCTTGAGAATCGACCAACCCAGCAGGCGAAGATTTACATTCCGGTTCAGCTCATCGCGAAGGTTGACCATTCTGGTGATTAATTTAATCAAGGCTTGAGAATCCGCAACCCGGTCGGCATACTTGCTGATCGGACCTTTTTTGGGAGTTGATCCAGGGCTTGCATTCTCGCCTTTTGGGCCGCTGAGACGGATCAGCAGCGAATCTTGCAAGGCCTGGGTCAAAAGGGCGAGGTAGCGTTCGAAATCCCCTCGATTGTACATCGGCCCTTTGCGGTTGTCAACCAGGGCATAGCATCCTGAATAACCCGGTTCGAGTACCGCCTGGAAAGTATTATCCACCCACTCTTTCTGCGCTTGGTAAGAATCCTCGCTTTTCATCCGCAAAGTCCCTGCCAGGTTCCCGTCGGCCAGGGCGAGAAGTTCGCCTGCCTCCTCTGCCCGAATCCCGAAACGCGACTCCAGCAGACCGGTTAAAGTTGAAACTCCTGGCCGGGTAACCTGCAGCCTCTGGCACCGGCTGAGGATTGTGGGCAGAAGGCTGGCTGGCCTGTCGCTGCAGAGAATAAGTGTCACATTCGGCCGGGGCTCCTCCAGCAGCTTGAGAAATGCGTTTGCTGCCTCGATTCTCAGTCGGTCGGCACCGGTGATCACGAACACTTTCCTTCGCCCCTCGTAGCAACTCCGGGAGGCTTCCTGTCTGATACGTCTCACAGCAGCGAGGTGATGTTCGCTTTTTTCGGCGAACTGCAACTCGATCCAGGGTTCCAGACGTTTCTGCTCGAATATTTTGGCCAACCTCATCTCATCCAGATGTTCACCCTTGTAAAAGCTTCCGGGTAGTGGGAAAATCCATAACACGTCCGGGTGGTTAAGAGACTGGATCTTGCAGCAAGAGTTGCACTGAAAGCAGGGCGCAGTGCGGCCCTCGTTTGTAGTGCAGTTCAAAGCTGCTGCAAGCCAGAAAGCGAGGCTGCTCTTGCCGCTGCCTTCGGGACCGAAAAAAAGCAGCGTTCCGGCCAGCCTGTCCCGCTTCAGCGCGCTCTCGAGCATCGATATCTGCAAGTCTTTATCCAGCAGCTCAATTAAACCGAGCCGTCGGCTTTGCAGAGCGGTTTCGCTCACTATTTCCTCCATGGGTGAAGAGTCGGCCAGAGCGGTTTCATCAGCGGAAGTCACATCCTGCCGAGCCATTCAAGCGGATCAACTGCTCGGGGCCCGTCGCGCAATTCGAAATACAGCATCGGCCCTTCAAGCGAACCGGTAGAACCCACCGTGGCAATGGACTGCCCCTCGGTGACAAAATCCCCCTCCTGAACGAATATTTCTCCCAGATGGCCGTAGATCGTGTACATTCCCGAGCCGTGGTTGAGCATCACCATTTTGCCATAGGAGCGGTAAAAGTCCGCCATAACCACTGATCCACTGCCCACTGAACGAACGTCAGTGCCGTCTTTCGCCTTTATCTCGATCCCATTGTTGATTACTCTGGTTTTGGTGATCTTATCCATATAGGGTCCGAACCCACGGATCAACTTGCCCTGTGACACCGGCCAGTTGAGTGAGCCCATCTTACCTTCGAGGTAGGCTGTCTCCGGCGGCAGTTCTCTTCCCTCCCGCCTGGCCTTTTCCAGGGCTTCCTTGCGGCGGCGTTCCAGTTCGGCGATGATTTTTTTCATCCGTTCGCGGTCGGTCCTACGCTCCTCCAGGGCTTTGAGCACCTCAGCCCGCTGAGCTTTGACCGATCTGAACAGCTTCTGTCTCTCTTTCTCTGCCTGTTCCAATTTCTGTTGCTCTTCTTCCAGCTCAGCCTTGCGCTGCATACGCTGAGCCAGCTTGCGCTGGCTTGCTCCCCGATATTCACCGTAGCTGTGCTGGAGTTGGCTTACCTCCTCAACCAGCCGTTTGTCCTGGGCGGCGATCAGCGTGAGGTACTTGATCCGTTTGAGAAAATCGGTAAAAGAATGACTTCCCAGC
>JAUVUV010000027.1 GCA_030604975.1 Candidatus Glassiibacteriota bacterium
TCGCGGGCCATTTCGCTGAAATCAGCGCCGCTTTTCAACTGTTCGAGCACCTTTTCGGCCTTTTCCCTGGTCTTATCCAGTGCAGTGGCCGAGGCTCTCGGTTTGACCACCAATTGCTCGATTAGCACACTTTCCAGGAATGGATTTTTCTCTTCCTTTCCACAGCCGGAAATCAGAAAGGCAAAAAACAGGGTACAGAGCAGTACTTTTTTCGGGCATTGTTTCATCTTCAGAATGTTCCTTGCGTTTGGATTGGAGAACCGGGAAGATTGCCCTGAGAATGGCTCCCTGGTTAATCGGTCCGGCTTTATTTTCTCTTAGGTTTTTTCTTTTGACGGCAATATGTGGGAATGGATCGTCTGGTCGATAATCCCGTATTTGATAGCCTCCTCCGCGGTGAGATAGAAATCGCGGTCAGTGTCGCGTTCTATCTTGCGCAGTTGCTTTCCGGTATGCTTGACCAGGAGCTGGTTGATAACACTTTTCAGCCTTTCGATCTCCTTGGCGAGAATCTGGACATCCACAGCAGGGCCTTCTGCGCGGCCGTAAACCTGGTGCAGAAGGATCTTGGCATTGGGCAGGCACATGCGCTTGCCCTTTGCCCCGGCCGTAAGCAGAAGAGCGGCTGAGGCGCCTGCAATGCCCGTGCAGATTGTCGATACGCTTGACCGGATGAAATTCAGCGTGTCATAAATCGCCAGGCTGTCTGTCACACTCCCGCCGGGAGAATTTATATATAGGTAAATGTCTTTGTCAGGGTCCTCGGCTTCAAGAAAGAGAAGCTGGGCAACCACAAGATTTGACACGTTGTCGTCTATATAACTGGCTAGCAGAATTATACGGTCCTGCAGAAGGCGTGAGTATATGTCGAACGCCCTTTCACCCTGGGGGGTCTTTTCGTAAACCTGGGGGACAATCATTATCCTAATTCCTCAAGCAAGCTAACCTTTTGATTGTATTGTATGCATAATTCAACCCGGCTTTCCTCGGGCCGGAATCGCTCGACTTCTGTTGATAAATTAAATTAGAACCATTGTTTATAGTCAATCTTTTTTCTCCCCCAGGCTTGAAAGCGGTAAATTTTAAGTTTACTAATCCTGCTTGAGGGGGTATATTTTGCCAAATTTACCGTGAAGGAAAGAACCAAAGTTAGCTGTCAGCAGATTGCAGAGTCTCCACAAGGCGAAAAAAATTCAGTTTTCCCTTGGATACTTTCGGGGCATTCCGGAACAGCATCGGGAATTTACATCGGCTGCAGTCCATGATACAAAGAGGCGTACCGCGATGCTTGTTCGGAGGAGATGATGATAGGGACCCATCGGGCGAAGAGGGATTCGCTTGCAGCTATAGAGATTTGTCTGGAGCGGGATGGCGGGCTGGGGGAGGAGGAAGCCCTTCTCGTGCTCGGAGACTGCTCAGTCCCCCTGACCGGACTTCTGACGATTACCGACAGGTTGCGGAGGAAACACAGCGGGAACAAGATTCGCCTTTGCTCGATCGTGAACGCTAAGAGCGGATCATGCAGCGAGGATTGTTCTTTCTGCGCTCAGAGTGCCCACTATGCGACCGATGTCAAACGCTATCCCTTGCTCGGTGTGGAAAACCTCTTGATGGCTGCCAGCGAAGCCGTTCGCACCGGCGCGGGTGAGTTCTCTATCGTGACAAGCGGCGCCGCAGTGCGAAGTGAAAAGGAATTAAAGGTTCTGGAGCAGACGCTTAGAAATATCAGGCAAAGCTCCGCAAATCTCCAGCGCTGCGCCAGCCTGGGCCGCTTGAGTGCCGAACAGTTGAAACACCTCAAGGAAGCGGGTCTGGAGTGTTTTCACCACAATCTGGAAGCAAGCCGCTCGTTTTTTCCACGGATTTGCACCACCCATACATACGATGATAGAGTGGAGATTGTCCGCACGGCCAAGGAAGTCGGTTTCCGGGTTTGTTCGGGAGGAATATTCGGCATGGGGGAGACCAACGCGGACAGGGTAGCCCTGGCTCGTGAGCTAAAAGCGCTCGATGTTGACAGTGTGCCGATCAATTTCCTTCATCCAATCCCCGGAACGCCTCTCGAGGAGGCCCGCTATCTTACTCCCGAGATTTGTCTCAGGATTATCGCCATGTTCCGGCTTGTCTTACCGGACAAGGATATTGTGATTTGCGGGGGCAGGGGATACAACTTGCGTGATATGCAGTCGATGATTTTCTGGGCCGGTGCCAACGGGATACTTATCGGCGATTACCTGACAACCTCGGGCCGGGATGCCGAAGCCGACCTGAAAATGCTCCAGGACCTTGAACTGGAACCATATGAAAAAGAATAAAGCCGACCCTGCAGTTCTGGACAGGAAATATATCTGGCACCCGTTCACCCCGATGAAGTTTTGGCATGAGGAGGATGCACCGGTTATCGAGCGGGGAGAGGGCTCCTATCTGATTGATACGAAGGGTACCGTTACTTGGACGGAGTGTCTTCGCTCTGGGTGACTGTGCACGGCCATAATCACCCCAAGATCACTGCCGCGATCAAGGACCAGGCGGAGCGGATCGCCCACAGCACAATGCTCGGCCTGGCAAACGTGCCCGCTTCCTATCTCGCCTGGAGGCTTGTGCAGATTGCCCCGGATGGCCTTAAAATGGTCTTTTTTTCGGATAACGGATCCACCGCTGTCGAGATCGCGCTCAAAATGGCCTGCCACTATCGCAAGCTTTCCCAGAACCCGGCTGAAAGGCGGCGCACGGGTTTCATTTCTTTCCACAACGCATACCATGGAGATACACTCGGCAGCGTGAGCGTTGGTGGAATAGACCTTTTTCATGGAGTATTCCGCGACCTGATTTTCAGGGCGGAATTCGCTGAATATCCCAATTACTACCGCCAGGGGCCCCCGCTTGATCGCCAATCTTACTTGAAACACTGCCTGGACTCCCTGGAGAAATTGATGGAGCGCCTATGGGAAAGAACCACAGCCCTGATTATCGAGCCGCTGGTCCAGGGCGCAGGGGGGATGATCACCGCCGAGCCGGGTTTTCTCTCAGGCGTGCGCGCCTTGTGCAACCGCTACGGGGTGCTCCTGATCGCTGACGAGGTAGCAACCGGTTTCGGCAGGACGGGAAAGATGTTCGCCTGCGAGCACGAGGATGTCTCGCCGGACTTTCTCTGCCTCTCCAAGGCGCTTACCGGGGGCTATCTTCCAATGGCTGCGACTTTGACCACTGAGAAAGTTTATCAGAGGTTCCTGGGCAGCGAGCAGAAACCAGTGGTTTTCTATCACGGCCACTCTTACACCGGAAATCAATTGGCCGCTGCCGCTGCCCTGGCGAATCTCGATATTTTTCAAGAGGAACAGGTAATTAAGGCGATCCAGCCCAGGATCAGTCTTTTCCGCAAGGCTCTCCAGGATAAGGTTGCTCCTCTTGAAGCAGTGGGGGAGGTTCGCCAGTGCGGATTCATGGTCGGGATCGAGCTGGCTGCCGACCGTACAACTGCCAAATCTTTCGATCCGGCTCTGAAAATGGGCCGCCGGGTAATCTTTCAGGCAAGAAAAAGGGGAGTAATTATCCGTCCTCTCGGCGACGTGGTGGTACTGATGCCCCACCTGTCGTTTTCCGAGGAAGAGTTGCTAAAACTGGTCGAAGTTACTGCAGAATCAATCAGGGCGGCCTGTGAAGAGTTGAAAACCTGAGCGATTCCGTTCCTGGAAAATTAAAGCAACCAGTTACCCGGGGAGGTTGGTTGTTCTCATCTTACCGTTTTGTCATAACTCAGATTGCCGGAGCGTGTGCTTTCTTCCTTTTTGTTTGCTTGCTCGGCATTCATTTATCCTCAGGGCGTGTTCTCGGAAAGCCTGACGACTCGTCCTCAGTTAATATTCAGGGGGCCTTTTTGCCTGATGGTTCCCAAGCGCCGGATTCCGCAGTAAGCACCGATTCCTCGGCCGGAGCTCCCGTTTTGGAAGAGAAAAATATTGTCACCCCAGCAGTCCCGGAACCTGTTCCGGACTCGTTGGCACATACAGATACAGTATCTGGCCCTGGCGCTGAAGACAGTCTTGCGGCCGATTCCACGCGGCCATCGCCGGAGATCGAGCCGGGTTTTAACCTTTTGGCCCTGAGATACAACGGAATGTATCTTAATACAGTCACTGCAGGCGACAGCAGCCGTATCGAAGAGCTAATCGAAAGGTGCAGGGGCACCCCGATCGGCGGTTTCGTGATTGACATGAAAGATGATCAGGGCTATCTGGCTTACAGGAGCAATCATCCGCTTGCCTCACTGATCGGTTCCAATACAAGGCGATTGAGAAACCCGGCGGCCCTTGTGCAGCGTCTTCACGATAGCGGGCTGATAGCGTGCGCGCGGGTAGTCGCTTTCAAAGACCCACTGCTTTCCACTTACAGCGAGAACGACGCTTACCCCTACGCCGTGCTCGATTCCGCAACGGGGTTTCCCTGGATGCAGGATAACGGGGAAACCTGGGCAAACCCCCAGGATGACAGAGTGCACGACTACCTGGTCGCCGTGGTGAAGGAGCTGGTTTCTTTCGAGTTCGACCAGATTCAACTGGATTACCTCCGGTTTCCGTCAGACGGTGACGTGGGCACATGTTTCTACCCTGTGGCGATCGATTCCTTGAGCAAAGCGGAGATTATTAGCTTATTACTCTCCAGAGTCCGGCAAGTCATTGACACCACCAAGGTTTCACTGGCAGCTGATGTATTCGGCTGGGTGCCCTGGCTGTACAAAGACCGTGACTACTGGATCGGCCAGGACTACGATCTAATCGCTGAATACGCAGACGTTATCTGTCCCATGCTTTATTCGTCGCATTTTCCAGAATCGTTCAAAGCTGAGTACGGGCCCCTGCGGGCTTACCATATAATTCGGGAAGGTACGGAAAAAGCCGCTATGCGCAAGGGATCACGCCGCACGGGCGTGCAGCCTTATATTCAGGGTTTCAGGTGGAAGGAACCGCACTTTGGCACTGATTATCTCCTTCAGCAGATGCAGGCGGCGACTGAAGGCGGGGCAGTGGGCTGGATAGTCTGGAACGCAAAAAACGACTATTCAGCGCTCTGGGAGGCTTTGAATGCAGAATCTCTGAGTTCTCAAGCCAAAACCGGACAGAGGTAAAATTTTCCCACCCCCCTATGGAATAAAATTCCTTGTTTTTATCCCTATTGCCTTGAAAATTACTAACTATATGTGTAAAATTAGAATAGCTTAAAGGACTAATAAAGCCCGTTTAGGTGTCGGCAGATAGTTTGAGCAAATCTTATCGGTATGATTCACGAGACGGATTTAACTTGCATTGATTTAGACTTTTAAAAAACTTGGCCTCAAGCACGGAAGAACCCTTAAAGGGGGAAATACATAGCCTTGCTTAAATTGCTGGTAGTTAATGACCCCGCAACGATACGAGGAAAAATAGTAAATGCGTTGAAGCGGATTGGTCACGTGACATAGGGATAGCCGGGGACGGGGCTGAGGTTTACGACAAACTGGAAAACGAAAGTGGAATTAATTTTATCATCACCGATTGTAATATTCCGAATATGAGTGGCCTGGAATTTGTATCCAGAGTACAAGGCGGGAAATTCAAGAATCTGCCGATTCTGCTGGTTACATGCGAAGCGTTAAAGTAGGTATAATCGAGGCCATGAAAGCCGGGGTGAACAGTTACCTTGTCAAACCGTTTAACCCCCGAATACTGAATGAAAGATTGACAAAACCCTTGAGAGTACCAAACTGTTCTCCTTTGCAGTTCCATAAAATGGTTCGGAAATATGGATAGTATTCTTATCACAAATCAGGAAGTCGGGAAGTTCGAACAGCGCGAGGATGGTGTCTATCTTGCCATTTACCGCGAGACGAAAGATCAGTACGACTTCAAGGAGATAAAGAAGGAAATTATCCGCAAGGGTGTGGTCAACAGCGATTTTGACCAACTCCGCAAGATTTGTGAGGAAGCAACCGGCGAGCCGGTCAAGATCGCCGATTATTTCGAAAAATACGACACTCTCAAGGATAAATACATCAATGCCAGCATATCGGACAACGAAATGGAAGCCTACCTCTCTCTCGGTGTGCCCGAAGGACTGGTGGAAATCACGGTAAACGATGTGCTGTACAAATTATACGAGTACGGGGTTGAACGTGGTATCGACGAGGATGCGATCCAGGAGTTGATTGATTCCAGCCAGCCTGTGCGAAAGGCGGTTGTCGCCAGGGGCAAGTCTGTTGTAAACGGTAAAGACGCCAATGTTAGAATTTTTGTCGATCTGGATAAATCCGCCAAACCTTTGATCACTGAAGATGGCTCGGTAGATTTCAGGAATATCAATCTGATAAAGATAGTTGATAAGGATCAGTTGCTCGCGGTCAAGGAGCCACCCAGAGAGGGTGAAGCGGGATACACTGTTACTGGGCGTGATACCCCACCTAGTCCGGGTGAAGATGTCCTGATACCCCGGGGCAGAAATACGTATCTCTCCGAAGACGGCCTTCAACTATTCTCCGAGATAATCGGCAATGTCTTTTCCGAGGATGAAGTTCTCAATGTCGAAAACATTTACGTAGTGAAAGGCCATGTCGACTTTTCTATCGGCAATATATCCTACCCCGGCGATGTGGTGATTAATGGAGACGTGAAAGCCGATTTCAGCGTACACACCGAGGGCAACATTATCGTGCGGGGAACTGTAGAGGCCGCGGAAATTGTCTCCACCAGCGGTGATATAGAGGTTAAAAAAGGAATTATCGGTACGCAGCATGAGAAAAAAGCCAAGGTAGTCGCCGGCGGTTCGATAAAGGCGCTGTTTATCCAAGAGGGTGTGGTTTCCGCAGGAAAGAATATCGAAGTGGGCAGCTACATTCTCAACAGCGTGATCCATGCCGAACATGATGTAATCGCGCTGAAAGACAAAGGAATGATTGCCGGCAGCAACGTGTTCAGCGGCAGCTGTGTACGTGCCAAAAACATTGGTTCAATCAGCGATACCAAAACTCAGATCAAAGTCGGGAAGATTATCAAGGGAGATATCAATTTCAAGAATAAACAGCTGGAAGATGAAATTGAGACATTGAAAGGGGAGGATAAACTCCTGTGGAAACGTATGGATTTCCTCGAACTGTTGAAGAAACGGTTGCCGAAGTTTCCTGCTGAGAAAGAAAAGGAACTGGCGGAAGTTCTGGAAAAGATCAAGAAATTGCAAACCATAAACGAAGATGTGCTGGCCGAGAAGGAGGATTTCGACTCCAAGTTTATCGACCAGTTCAGTATAGAAAGAAAGATCTATGTGCTTCAAACTTTATGGCCGGGTGTGCTTATCGGAATAAATGAAGTGGTAAGAAAAGTCGACTCTCGCCAGATGAGTATTATGGCGGTGCTGCAGGAAAACGAGGTCGAGTTCAAACACCTGACTAGCAAGGAGGTTGCTGAAGGGAAAACGGACGTGAAGGAAAAGAAAGAGAAGAAAGAATAATAGGATTTCCATCACCCTCTGGGGCTTACAGGGGTGACGGCTTTTTTGATATTTGGTTATACTGAAAATCAGAGCTCTTGATAATTGGCGTTGAATAAGGATGGATCGTCACAACATTCTACTGGTCGATGACGAGTTACTCAGCCGTGACCTGTTGAGCAATCATCTCAAGCACGACGGTTTCAACGTGTTTGCAGTGGAGAGTTGCGCCAAGGCCAGGAAACTGATTCCCAACAATCGGTTCCCGCTGGCGATTATCAACAGCCAGTTCGGGGAAAAGGACACTAGTGGTTTAATCGCACAACTGCGTGCATGCGAATTGGATTCTCTCATTTTCCTGCTCTCGCCAAAGGCTTGTGACGCCGAAAGTCTCGTCCGGATGGATATTCACGAAACAATTATCAAGCCGTTCAGGCTCGAGGAGGTAAGCGTTAAACTTCGCCATGCCGTGGAAATTGTCAGCTTACGGGGGGCTCTGCGCAAAAGCGCAGAGCGGGTGCGCAAGCTTGAGGAAGAACTGAAGAGCTTCCGCTCGGTTGAAGAGGAAGTGAAAATTCCAGACCTGAGCGAAGTCGAGTTGAACAAAGAGGATTCAGCACAAAAGTCTCACAACATGAAAAAAGAAAAGTTCGAAGGAGATGAGGCTATCGAACAGATCCGAAAACTGGATGACTTACGCAAAGCTGGTATTCTTACGGAAGATGAATTCAATAACAAAAAACAAGAATTGCTGAAAAAGATATGAAAGCCCCCAAGCTTAAATCAAAAGCTGAGCCGGCTGGCCTTATAATCGATAAGTGCATGGTCAGTGCGCTCAAGCATATCAACAGCGGCGTAGTGGCGGTTGACCGGTCTGGGGAAGTGGTTCTGTTTAACCACGCTGCCGAAACGATTACCGGATTTGACCGGGACAAAGTCCTGGGAAACCCGTACAAAAAATTTCCATTTGCCGAATTGGACGGAAAGAAAGACCCTCTGTCCAGGGTGCTTGCCAGAGAGAAGGCTGAAGCGGCAAAACCCGAGCGGATTATCGGTTGCAAAGACGGCCGTAAGGTTTCCGTGGAGTCAATGGTTTGCCCGGTGATCGATGAAAAAGGGGAGCTGGTCGGGGCACTGGAAATTTTCAACGACCTTTCAGCGGTCAACCAACTCAAGGAAGAAGTTTCCAAATCTCGTACCTTGAGTGCACTGGGGGAGATGTCTGCCAATGTGGCCCATGAGATCCGCAATCCCCTGGGCAGCATCGGCGGTTTTGCTGCTCTTCTGGAAAGGGACCTCGATGATGACGACCCCCGCCGCAATCTGGTTAAAAAAATTATCGAGGGTGTGGCCAGCCTCGATAAAATAGTGACCAACCTTCTGATTTATACCCGCCCGATAAAGGCCGACCTTCGCTGGACCAACCTTGTTGAATACGTGAACGAGGTTCTGGCGTATCTGGAAGTAGAAATAGAAAGCCAGGCCTTACCGATCCGGATTAAACGCAAATTCCCGAAGCAACCGGTGAGTTCCCGAATTGATCCGAGCCTGATGCAGCAAGTACTGCTCAATATTTTCCATAACGCTGTACACGCCATGAAAGACGGTGGGGGCTGCCTTACCATTCGCCTGTCCCGCGCCCGGGATGGCGCAAAGGGCCACAATCAGGTTAACCGCACACAAAAAGGATTTGTGGAACTGCTCGTGGAAGACGAAGGTGCGGGTATGAGTGAAGAGGTTCAGGAAAAAATATTCAACCCGTTTTTTACAACCCGGGAGGACGGCACAGGTCTGGGACTGGCCATCGCCAAGAAAATGATCCAAGAACAGAATGGCGCGATCCAAGTCTTCAGCCAGCCTGGTGTCGGAACCAAAATAACTATTCTGTTACCCTATTATCCTTGAAAGAAGGGGTATTTATGGAATTTAAAAGAATTCTTGTGGTCGATGACGAACCATTGATGAGGGACTTCCTTGTCGAAACCCTGCAGCGCAAAAAGTACGTAGTGGAATCTGTCGGCAACGGGGCTCAGGCAATCGAAAAGGTCAAGGCGGAGAACTACGATCTGGTGCTCACTGATATGCGCATGCCTGAGGTTAGCGGTATGCAGGTCCTGAAGGAGACCAAAAAAACCGATTTCAACATCGAAGTCGTTATCATTACAGCGTTTGGTGAGGTTGATGACGCGGTTGAGGCTATGAAGCTCGGCGCCTACGATTATATTCAGAAACCATTTAACGCCGATAAAATAGAGATCGTTGTCGACCGGGCAATGGAGCATCAGAGGTTGGAAAACGAAAACCGGACGTTGCGCACCGATAATACCCAGTTGCGCAACCAGTTGAAAGAGAAATATACTTTCAGCTCGATTGTCGGTGTTAGTGAGGTTATGCGCAAGGTTTACGATGCAATCGAGATGATCGCTCCGACCAAGGCGACAATCTTGATCAATGGTGAAAGCGGCACGGGTAAAGAGCTGGTGGCTCGGGCGATCCATTACAACAGTGACCGCCAGAATAAACCTTTTATCAAAGTAAACTGCGCCGCTCTGCCCGAAAGCCTGATGGAAAGCGAGCTGTTCGGGCACGAGAAAGGCGCCTTCACCGGAGCGATCAGAACCACGAAAGGCAGGTTCGAACTGGCACATACAGGAACATTGCTTCTGGATGACATCACTGAGCTTTCCCTGCCACTTCAGTCCAAAATGTTGCGCGTGCTTCAGGAAAGAGAATTCGAAAGAGTGGGTAACCCGAGTCCCTTGTGTGTTGATGTGCGGGTGGTCGCCACCACGAACCGCGAACTGAAGAAAGAGGTGCAGGAGGGAAGGTTCCGCGAAGATCTATTTTACCGGCTTAACGTGGTGCCGGTATGTCTTCCCCCGTTAAGGGACCGTAAAGAGGATATACCTCTGCTAGTGGATCATTTTCTGCGTAAATACTGTGAAGAGAATGGCAGGGATATAAAGGGCATCGACGATGGAGCCATTGAAAAGTTGATGGCCCAGGATTGGCCAGGGAATGTCAGGGAACTGGAAAACCATGTGGAGCGGGCCGTGGTGCTCTGCCGCGATGATGTTCTCACCGAACGTCACTTCCAGTTAGAACACGAGAGCGCTGAAAAGAGCGGCTCTTTCGGTCTCGAAGAACTGGAACCCGGGATGACTCTCCGGGAAATGGAAAAACGCCTGATCCTGAGTACACTGGTATCCGAAAGCAATAACCGTACACGGGCCTCGGGAATACTGGGAATCAGCGTACGTACGTTACGTAATAAGTTGAACGAATACTCAAACCAAGGAATCAAAATTCCCTGAATTGAGAACATTGCCCAAGAGCCAAGAATAACCCAACCCCTGGCAGATGAAATTGCCGCTGATTTTTAACAGAGAAAAAAGTCCTGAGCTGCTGATAATAATAAAGATAAACTTTGAAAAGCCGGAGATAAATTTCAATTCGTCTCCGGCTTTATTTTGGCGGCACTGAGAACGTCTCAGGCTAGAACTGGTTAGGTTATTCAGCAGATTCGGTATTTAACAGATCGTGAAGGCAGACCTCCCTTCAGAATCCTACCGAAAAGCTTCTCACCGGAGTAACAGCTTAACTCATCCAGGGGGGTAAATTGCAAAAGCTGAAGTTTAACTAGCCTTTTTACCCTTAGAGCTTTTTATCTTAATTCTGAAATAGGTTCCAGTTTCGTCTTTGTGGATCGTTTTGTTTTGCACCGCGGCTTTAAGGTGCGGGTAAAGATTCTGGACTCTGGTGCCGATTATCCGGGCCATCTGTGGCGGGCGAATTCCCTCAAGATGCTTGGCGATTACATCGTGGATCCGTTTCTTAATGTCCATCATTCGCTTGTCCTTAGCCGGAGCTACCTGGATGTTCGTACCCAGTTGTTCCTCGAGAATCTTTACCAGCGTATCCACCTTTTTGGTGAGACTTTCCACCTTTTTGATAAGTTCTTTCTGGTTGGCAGATTGTTCCTCGTTCGCCCTTGTATGCTCTTTCATTGTCCTGGCGAATTCTTCCACTCCAGAAAGGAATACTTGTAAAAAGTCTGACATGGCTCCTCCACAAATATTTAGTTCCGTAATTTGAAGCGGTCTCGATTTAAATTGTCTGCCTTATTGATAGATTTGATGTTTTATTCACACAATTGTCATCTTGTCATGTTTGGTATGTTATATAGTATTCTTAGCGAATTAAATAACTGCGAATATTATAGAGTATGAAGAATATGAATTTTCTGCTCCGAAAATAATGGATCAAAGGTACGTTATTCCATGGTTTCGGTAAAA
>JAUVUV010000233.1 GCA_030604975.1 Candidatus Glassiibacteriota bacterium
CGGGCCGATTGAATAAACCACGTTAATTCCTTTTCCGCAACATGATACATTCCCTTTTACACATTAATGGCTGTTTAATTAAAAAATCAGGACGTAAATGACTATAACAGAAATAGTTGTAAATCGTATTCGATTTAAGCTTCGCAGTAGCCGATCAACCCGGGTTCATTCAGAAGAATACTATTCTATTTTCCCTTAATATATGTTTGTGCTCCGTGGAGCAGCGGTCAGTCTGACCGGAAAACAATTCTGCAGGATATCGATCTCGACCTGGATGAAAGTACCAGGACTGACGTGGTAGGCCTGAGATGGTTTTTAAGATCAACAGAGCACAGAAAAAGATGATCGTCTTTCTGGCCCGGCACATTGCCGACTCAGGCGGCAGGGCCTTTTTTGTAGGCGGGGTGGTGCGTGACCGTCTTCTGGGCCGCAAGCCCAAGGATATCGACGTGGAAGTTTACGGGCTCTCCATGGAGCAGCTCGAACAGATTCTCGCCGGGCAGGGGAAGGTGATTTTTGTGGGCAGGCAGTTCGGCGTTCTTCGCCTGATGGGTCTGGATGTGGACTGGTCCGTGCCGCGGCGGGACAGCCGGGGCCGACACCCGGTTGTCGAAATCGACCCCTCAATGTCGCCCAAGGAGGCAAGCCGGAGAAGAGACCTGACAATGAACGCCATGCTCCAGGACGTTCTTACAGATGAGCTGATCGACCCCTGGGGCGGACAGAAAGACATGGATCAGAGAACCTTGTGTACGCCGGATACAAAGCTTTTTGTCGAAGATCCGCTTCGCTTTTACAGGGTGATACAGTTTGCCGCGCGATTCGAGATGGTCCCAAGCGAGGAGTTGAATGAAGTTTGCGCGCAGATGGATATCAGCCACGTGTCTGTGGAGCGAGTTGAGGAGGAATTCGCCAAGCTCTTTCTCGAAGCAGCCAGGCCAGGCTTGGGCTTGCGCTGGCTCGAAAAGGTCGGCAGGCTGGATGAGCTTTTCCCGGAACTCACTATCATGAAAGGCACGCCCCAGGAACCCGATTGGCATCCCGAGGGAGATGTCTGGCGGCATACCCTTCAGGTGGTGGATGCCGCAGCCGCTTTGCGTACCGGCCAAAGGGAGCGCGACCTGATGCTGATATGGGCCGCCCTGCTGCATGATATCGGCAAGCCCGCCACCACGACCGAGTTCGCAGGAAGGATCAGAACTCCAGAGCACGACCGCGAAGGGGAGATTCTGGCCCGGAGGATTCTCGAACGGGTAGTAAGGAAACAATCCGTGATCAAGGGCACAGTGAAACTGGTGGCCCAGCACATGAAACCCCTTCAGTTTTACCAGAACAAGTCCTCGGAGAAAGCATTCAAGCGCCTGGCTGTCAAGCTCGCCCCGGAAGCCGACCTGGAACTTCTCGCCGCACTCGCTCTGGCAGACTGCCGGGGCATGAATCCGGAGGGAGAAATTCCCTTGGAGATCGAGAGCGAAATGGTGAACTGGTTCCTGGAGATGGCGCGAGCCTCCCGGGTAAACAAGGAGCCCGAAAAACCAGTGCTCACGGGACGCCATCTCAAAGGAATTATCGAACCGGGACCCGGGATGGGGGAGGTGCTGGAGGCTGCTTACAGGATCCAGCTCGAAGAGGGGATCAAGGATGTGGAAGAGCTGAAAAGAAGAGCTTTTGAGGAGACCGGGAGAAAAAATTCGGAATAATCCAAAGGCGCCTACGGGCCTGACCGTTATACCATCCACCGCTACCGCAAGATCAGGGACGAATACATTCTACAGACTAAATCCAATATTTCAAGTCAAGAGCAGGCAAAGAAGCTTATCGAGGCGTGGCAGAACTGGCTGAATTCAAAAAGAACTGCCGCGGGATGTTAACTTTCAAGAGCGTATGAGGGTTTTTTCGTTTTCCACTTTCCCCGGGTAAAGTCGGGGCATTTGACCGGCGTGCCGTTCTTCGCGACCGAGGCTTCCGAGAGTGGGATAATAGCTCTCATCGCCACCGAGTCGTAAACATCGACCGGGGTTTGACGCTTTTCCCTGACCGCGGTGAGAAACTGCTGTAGCTCCAGATAATCTGTGCCGCCGTGGCCGAAGTCGCCCGAACTGTCTTTCATCGCCCTCCACCAGGCATGCTCGTATTTTTCCTGGTAAGGCGCGAAAGGCTCCCACTCGTGGTATTCCGGGCTTCTTCCCAGGAGATAAATCGCCTGTCGCTGCTCGTTGTAAATCCCCTCCGTGCCCTGGATCATCCAGCGGTTGTCGTAAGGCCGGGGCAATTGCATGTCATAGTTGATTACAATCGAGTTGCCCTTTTTCGTTTTGATAACCGTGGTCACTATGTCACCCTGGGCGTAGACGCGTTTGGCGTTGGGGTGGTCGGGACCGAATTTCTTACGGAAATAGTTGTTAATCCCCAGCGACCTGGTCGCGGTAGAGGTGAGATAGTCGTAGTAGTCTCCGCAGCCAATATCCATCCAGCTGATCACCGGTCCCAGGCTGTGGGTCGGGTACTGGTCTGCGTTGCGCTTGAGAAGGTATTCGCCGCCCCACTGCATGTTGCCCTCAGGATCGAAAAACCAGTGATCCACGCAGTCATGCGAATGGGCGCAGTGGCAGTGCACGATCTCGCCGAAAAGACCCAGACGGATCATGTTCAGCACGGCCAGATTGTCCCTGCGAAAAGACCAGTTTTCCAGCATCATGCAGGGCACGCCGGTCTGCTCGTAGGTGTCCACCAGTTCCCAGCACTGCTCCAGGGTGATCGAAGCCGGAACCTCGACCGCGGCATATTTGCCTGCTTTCATTGCGCTGACCGCCATAGGCGTATGCCACTCCCAGGGCGTGGCGATCAGCACGGCATCCAGATCGTCCCGCTCCACCAGGCGCTTGTAATCCTCTTCGTCCCTGGAGTAGCCCTCCGGCTCGGGATGGCCTTGTTTGCGCAACATTGCCTGGGCCTGGGCGAGGTTATCCGGATTGATGTCGCAAATAGCGGGATATTCAAGCTCCTGCATATGAAGCAGAGTGCCGAGCAGGCTGCAGCCACGCTTGCCGGTGCCGATAATCCCGAGGCGAACTTTCTTTTCGCCCTCAGCGCGAGCTTTTCCCGTAGAGTCTAATGCAGCCTCCACGCCGAGCGAGACCGCCGCAGCAGTAGTCGCCTTGAAAAAATCCTTACGGCTGATTTTCTTATCCATCGCCAGACCGCCTGGTTTGGTTTTGAGTTGTCATGGAAAGTTAGCGGATCAGTCGATAATTCCCTCGAGCTCGAGCGTTCCGTTCTGTTCGCGGAAAATCACGAATGGACTTTCAGAGCCCGCAGCCGGCTCTAGGCCCTCTTTCAAGCCAAGCAGCCGCGCCGGGTTTGTCGAGGCGAGCCTGATCGCCTCCGCAGGCGTTACAACTCCGGCAGCTGTAACTCTTTTGATACTCTGAGCGAGGTTGGCCCATGCTCCGTAGAGGTAGGGCGTTCCCTTGAGGAATGCTCCCCCGTCGCGGATAAGCACCTCCTGCCCGTCTATCACATATTCGCCCTCCGGCCAGCCGCCGAGGCTGATCAGGTCGCTGGTGAAAACCGAACGCTCCAGTCCCTTGGCTCTCAGCCCCACTTTCAGTACGTGGTAGGGGATGTGATGGCCGTCCGGGAGGAAACTGGCCCAGAGACGGTCCTCGGAAAGCTGGGTCAGGACAATGTTGTGGTGGCGATGCATCGTTGCTGCGCAGCCGTTGAACAGGTGGGTTGACAGCCTGGCGCCGGCATCAGCTGCCGCGGCGACCAATTCATAGGGGGCGTTGTGGTGCGCCAGGGCCACGAGAATACCTTTGGAGGCGAGGTGGCGGATGAACTCTAATCCTCCTTTCAGTTCCGGGGCCATGGAGACATAGCCGATCCTGCCTCCGGCAGCCTTTTGCCAGGACTCGAACTCTTTGATATCCGGATCGGTGAGATAGTCCGGAACGTGCGCTCCACGGTAGCCCTCCTCAGGACTGAGGTAGTTGGCTTCCATGTGGATACATTGCACGCGTTTAAGCACGCCTTTTTCGACTGCCTCGGCGATTTTAGCCAGAACTTCCCGGATCAGCGCCGGCTCCTGGGAGGTGACTGTCGGGCACCAGCGCACGGTTCCCTGTTCGAAAAGCGCCTCTTCGCAGGCTGCCAGGCCCTCCATTGTCAGGTCCGGGCTGGTCAGTTCCACATTGGCGTAACCGTTGACCTGGATATCCACCAGGCCTCTGGTGAGCCAGAGATCGGTTGAGGTGTCTATGGCGCGGGCCAGTTCAACAAGGCGGCCGTTTTCCAGCTTTGCGCGCCAGCAGTAATCGCGCCCGGCTATTTTGACCGTATATTCTCCGTTTTTGTCCATCCTGGCGGCAGGCGTGGCGGAGGCCTTTTGTGAACTCATTACCGCTGAGGAAAGACCGAGCGTGGCTGCGGCAGTAGAGCTGACTTTAATGAAATCCTTGCGGCTGATTTTTTTATCCATTGCTTATACACCCTCTTTTGACATTATTTGTCAGTACAGTCCGGTTAACTGACAGGCAGAAAGAAAAAGATAATTTTAAACTTCTTTTGGTGGCAAAAGAAGCAAAACCATTTCTTTTATAACTAAAAGAAACAAAAGTTAATCCTGGCACCCGGGAGCTTTTACC
>JAUVUV010000420.1 GCA_030604975.1 Candidatus Glassiibacteriota bacterium
GTTTTGTTTTCTGTAGGGGCGCACGGCCGTGCGCCCCTACGGGTGGTTTTTACCGAAACCATGGAATAACGTACCTTTGGTCCATTATTTTCGGAGCAGAAAATTCATATTCTTCATACTCTATAATATTCGCAGTTATTTAATCGCTAGGTATAAAACCGCAAAATCGGGTATAGGAAAACGTTCAATACCCCTATAGCCTTTAAAAAAATGAAGTGATATTATATATTTAATCTGATTCTGATTATCAAATAAATGCTTGAAATCTAACTTGTATTCCTAAATCAATGTAAGATGAAGCTGTTACTCTTTATCCTGGTCGGCTGCCTTGCAGTGGTCAGCGGCTGCAGCAGTTTGAAAGCGAAACTGGGAGGAAAACCTGGTGCGCCGGAGCCTGCCGCAACCCATGTGGCCTCTGTGCTGGACTCGCTATGGCTGGCTGGGCTCCCTGTGGACACGGTTATCCTGGAGGAACGCAGCCGGGAGGACTATACCCCCACGGACAACAGGGCGGTATTCCGCCGCGGGCCGGCCTCGGTCGAGGTTGGTATGCCAGCTAAAATCCGGGGCTACCGGGTTCAGCTCGCTTCCTCTGACAGCCTCAAGGACCTCGAGGTCATTGTCAAGAAGGTCGAACGGGAGTTTTCCACCAGAGCTTATCTGGAAGAGTACGACGGCCGTTACGTTTTGCGGATCGGATCTTTTATTCGCCTGAACCAGGCCCAAGCCGAGAGAGACCGGGCAGTTTCATACGGCTATAAACATGCCTGGATAGTACAGACTGATATCTCTTTTCAGGAGATCCAACATAAGGAGTAAAGATGCAGGTAAGGGGAAAATTTTTTCACCTGGATGAGACTTGCAGTATTTTCAAGCATCTCAAAGAAGGCGAGGCGTGTTTTTACAAGTCGGCCTGTGATGCGATCTGTAAGTTGAACGACGGCAAGAAGGGATATAAAAAAATGCGGGATGAACTTGATTTCCGCGCATTTCCCAAGGCCTGGAAAAAAAAGGAAATGGAAATCCTGAGCGAGGCTGCCAAGGTGCTCCGCCGGCTGGAGGAAAACGAGAACTTCCTCGATGCGAAAAGGCTTAAAACCGCCTACGGTTTCGACGCAGCCAAACGGATAGCCACTCAGTTTAAATAACTATGCATGAAGCTTCCTACTATACGGCCGGAGATTCCGGCAGAGTTGAATGTACTCTCTGCCCGCACCACTGCAATATTGCACCGGGCAAAAGAGGTATCTGCGGAGTAAGAGAGAACCAGGATGGAAAGCTGGTAAGCCTCGTTTATGGCAAACTTGCCGCCTCGCATATCGACCCTATCGAAAAGAAGCCTCTCTTTCATTTCCTGCCGGGCTCTTCGGCGTATTCCATCGCCACAGTGGGCTGTAACCTTTCCTGCCCATTCTGCCAGAACCATGAGCTTTCACGTGCCTGGCGCGGCCGGACACGGATTGGAGGGTCTGATGCCGATCCCGAGCAGATTGTGTCCGAGGCTCTGACCTCCGGTTGCGAAAGCCTCTGTTTCACCTATTCCGAGCCAACCATCTTTTTCGAGTACATGCTGGATCTGGCGATCCTTGGCAAAGAGAAGGGACTTAAGAACACGATGGTCTCCAACGGCTTTATCCAACCCGAGCCGCTCAAAGAGCTCAGCCCTTACATGGATGCAGTAAATATCGATCTCAAAGCGTTCCGCGAAAAAACATATCGCGAGATTCTTAAAGCCCGGCTCCAGCCAGTACTGGATACGATCTCCACCCTGCCCTCACTTGGCGTTTGGACCGAGGTTACCACGCTTGTCGTACCGGGGATGAACGACAGCGACGAAGAGCTGAAAGATATCGCCTCGTTTCTCACCGACCTTGGAGCCGAGATCCCCTGGCATGTAAGCCGTTTTTATCCCTGTAACCTGTGGACCGGCTCTGAGCCCACGCCTGTGGCCTCGCTGCACCGCGCACTTCAAATCGGAAAAGAGGCGGGCTTGAAATACGTATACACTGGCAACGTTCCGGGAGAACCGTCGGAAAGTACGGCCTGCCCCGGATGCGGCCAGCTTGTTATCGAACGGTGGGGGTTCACAGTCTCGCACTTGCGCCTCGAACCGGGAGGGCGCTGCAGTTCCTGTAACACTCAGATTGCCGGGGTATTCGAGGACTCTTGATCACTGACTGATTTTTCTCAATCCAGAATTTCTTGGAATTCCCATGTTTAAAGTCTGCGAAACATTCATCTCGGTTTCAGGCGAGTCCGGCTGGCAGGGACTGGTGGCCACGTTCATCCGTTTCAGTGGATGCGATGTGGACTGTTCCTGGTGCGACACGGCATATGCACGCCAGGAGGA
Organism: Candidatus Glassiibacteriota bacterium; assembly: GCA_030604975.1. Taxonomy (GTDB): domain Bacteria; phylum Gemmatimonadota; class Glassbacteria; order GWA2-58-10; family GWA2-58-10; genus JAUVUV01. The sequence continues at coordinate 2,351 of JAUVUV010000420.1, forward strand.
TGGCACCGAGGTTTCGCTCCCGGAGCTGATGTCGATCTGCCGGACGAACCAGATCCGCCGGGTAGTGCTCACCGGCGGTGAGCCTCTCCTTCAGAAAGAGCTTCCCGTACTCTGCAAGGCGCTGCTGGATGAGGGTTTCGACGTGCAGGTGGAAACCAGCGGCACCCGCATGGTGGATAAACTCGACAAGCGAGTGATGAAAGTTCTGGATATCAAGCCCCCGAGCGCCCGGGCGCAGAAAGGATTCCACTGGGGGAATCTCGACCTGCTGGGCAAAAGGGATGAGATAAAGTTCGTCCTGGCCGACCGGGAGGACTATGACTGGGCGTTGTCGATCCTGCTCAAATGCAAGCTGGAGAACCGGTGCAAGGTGCTTTTCTCCACAGTTAAAGGGCGTCTCGACCCGGCCCGGCTTGCCGAATGGATGATCGAGGACGGGCTTTCGGTAAGGCTTCAACTTCAACTGCACAAGATTCTCTGGCCGGAGGCAACTCGGGGCAGATAAAGCGTATCCTCTTGTTTATCAAGTAGTTACAAGTATTTTCTCTTTTTGTTGAAAAATCTGGTAAAACGCATTTTTCACTCCCTCCACCTTCTGTGCCGTCAATTCGACTCCTCCAATGTGAAACAGCAGCCATTTTTCTCCAAGCGATA
>JAUVUV010000327.1 GCA_030604975.1 Candidatus Glassiibacteriota bacterium
ATCCCAAGCTCTCGCTTCACCTGGTTGGTTTCCCCGACGAGAAGCTGCCTTTTTTCCAGTTCCGCTCTCAGATTATCCAGTCGTTCTATCTTTTCCCTGGTTACTCGCTCTCCCCTTCCGACAATCTTTTCTCCTTTAAGCACGGGCTCATCTCTCGTAATCCTTACACTTTCAGCGGCCAAACGGCTGAGACGTTCTGTTTCCGACCAGTTGTAGATTATATTCGGCCGGATATAACGGCGTAACGCTTGAATAAACAAGCTTGTACTGATTTCCTGGTATTCCGGATCGACAACCACGCTCCTCGACTGCTCCAAAACCCTCGCTACAGAGGAAAGCTCGTTTTTCCCGATAACCTTTTCCTCACCATCCCTTCGCAGTTTCACATTTTCACTCTCGACTCTGTCGAAAGCCTCGCTGCTGATAATGCCTTCACGCAGCCTGCTTACCAGAAAATCTTTCAACCGGCTCCGCAAAATATTTGAACGCACCGGATCGAACAGATAAACAATCTGCTCATCCGATAATGAAAGCAGTGAATCAATCGAGTAAAGGGAATTAAGCACAATGGGTTTGACAGTGAACTGGCCGAGGTCGGTGTCTTTCTTATCCAGGTATCCTTTCCAGCCTGCAAGCTCTACAGCAATCAGTGGGTCGGTTCTAAGCTCATTCAAGCGGTCGAAAAAGGAAAATACACTCTGGAGAACCGTTTCCTTGACACCGGGAAGGAATTCCAGTACAGGCTGAACCGCTGCGGTAGCTTCACGGCGTTCACGTTCCAGTTCAGCCTCATTTTTGTAAACCGGGAAATCGAAAGGCGCGATCACATCGCGGTCGGCTATGCTTGCCAGCTGAATGTCGAAAAACGGATCGTAAGTGCGCCGTCCAGGGGTGAAAACCAGGCCCAGCCAGGTAAGTAAAACAACCAGAAATATCCGCGTCCCGTGGCGGAAATATTTATTTTTTAACAGAGTCCCGATCTTGGTCCAGGCCTTGAAATTCTTTGTAAATCTTTTGAACCTGGATCTGATTCTTTTCATAGTTTTTTTCATTAATAACTCCGCCAGGATGAAGATTCAGTCCTGTCGGTATCTATAAACGTCCAATGCTTTATGCTTGGAAGTTACCAAGGATTTATATCCGTCCGGCGAAATTCAATCAAAAACATCACCACGGATCCAGCCTGATTCGCCTCCCATCCGGCTCAATCTTTGTCTTCCTCGTCGACCTTATCCTGATAGGCGTGAATGATATCTTTCACCAGCGAGTGTCGGACTACATCCGCATCCGAAAAATAGACAAAGTCAATCCCCTCGATTCCTTTGAGAATTTCCTCTACCTGGAGCAGTCCGCTCAGATCCTGGCACGGCAGGTCTATCTGTGTTTTGTCACCGGTGACCACCGCCTTGGAGTTCACGCCCAGACGGGTAAGGAACATTTTCATCTGAAGGCGGGTGGTATTCTGTGCCTCGTCGAGAATGGCAAAGGCATCGTGAAGAGTCCTTCCCCGCATGAACGCAATAGGCGCAATTTCCACTGTGCCGTTTTCCAGGTATTTATGAAATTTTTCCGGCAGAAGCATATCCCCGAAAGCATCATATAAGGGGCGCAGATAGGGATCCACCTTCTCCTGCATGTCTCCGGGCAGAAAACCCAGTCTCTCACCAGCCTCCACTGCAGGCCGGGTAAGAATAATCCTTTTCACACTTTTTTTATTCAAAGCATCGATTGCTGCAGCCACCGCCAGGTAGGTCTTCCCGGTTCCCGCCGGGCCGATCCCAACCACAATGTCATTCTTCTTTATCATCTGCAGGTACTTGCGTTGTCCCGGCCCCCGAGGCTTGATCACCTTTTTCTTTTCCGTCATGTAGAGATGGGTCGTCTCGAAAACCTCGCCGCTGTAGGGTTCCCCCTCCCTCACCGAACGCACGATTTCCCCGATCTCGGATGCCTGAAAGCTCCTGCCGGTCTGAACCAGTGCGATCAGGCGCCGAAGTGTTCCTTCCATATCGAGCACGGCCAACTCTTCGCCGATTACCACCATTTCCCCGGCGCGGATATAGGCCTCACAGTCGAACATGGTTTCAAGAAGCCGAAGGTTTTGATCGTTCGGCCCAAGAAGGCTCAGCATGTCGATCCCTTCGATGGGAATCTTTCTGGTGGCCTGACTCCTATCCGTGGTTTTCACCATTTTTGTTGTCTTACCTCCAGGCAATATCAATTGAAAGTGGCTGTTAACCCTACTTGCGACCCGTTCAATTCCCTCCAGAAACAGAAAAATAAAGAAGCAGAAACCCCATTAAGTTAAATCTGGCATTTTTTCGATTCAAATTCAAGCAGATGCTAAAGTTAAGGCAGACCGCTTTCAAACCTTAAAAGTCCATATTTGCCGGATCAAGGCATTTGAAAAGTGACAAGAAAACCAGTCGGATAGCCATTGTTAAAAATTCATCTGCCCGGCTGGTGAGGTCAAAAAATTCAAATAGCCGATTAATTATCAGATATGATGCTTGAGCCTCCTGATCCCGGCACCGCTAACTTTTCACTACCCGTCTGACATTCAGTTCCAGCAGCTCGCGTTCGCTGACCACCGATGGCGCTTCCTCCATCAGGGCACTCGCCTTGGCAGTTTTCGGAAAGGCGATAACATCCCTGATCGATTCGGTATCTGTCATCAGCATGGCGATTCGGTCCATGCCCAGAGCGATTCCCCCATGCGGCGGCGCTCCGTAGCGAAAGGCCTTGAGCAGGAACCCGAACTTGTACTCGGCCTCCTCGTCCGATATTCCGAGCGCCTTGAATATCTGGCGCTGGATATCCCTGCGGTGGATACGGATGCTTCCGCCACCGATTTCCACGCCGTTTAGCACCACATCGTAAGCCCTGCTGCGCACGGAGCCGGGATCCGATTCGAGCTTATCCAGATCCCCGGGCCGCGGGCTTGTAAAGGGGTGATGAGCCGGGCTCAGGGCCCCGGTTGCCGGGTCGCGCTCAAATAGCGGGAAATCGATCACCCAGAGAAATTCCCACTCGTCCTTACCGATCAGCCCCTCCTTTTCGGCGAGGAACTGTCGAACACGGGCGAGTGTCTTCGAAGTAACTGCATCCTGACCGCCGACAAGCACGATCAGATCGCCCACCGAGGCTTCACCCTGTTCGGCCGCGGCATCGAAAAACTCCTGGCCGACAATATTCTTGATTGAGCTGTCGTGCGCCCCCTTTTCACCGACCCGCTGCCAAATAAGCCCCTTGGCTCCCATTTCCATGGCCAAAGCGTTCAGGTCATCGAGCTCCTTGCGGCTGTAAGTTGCAGCTCCGGGAACGACTATTCCCCTGATCCGGCCGCCTGTGGCGAGCAGGGTTTCGAACACCCTGAAACCGCAGCTCTTGAAACTTTCGGAAAAGTCCCTGATCTGAAGACCGAAACGGAGATCCGGCCGGTCTATGCCGTAGCGTTCCATGGCATCATCATAGCTCATGCGCGGGAAAGGAGTCTTGATCTCTGCGCCGAGGGTCTCGGCGAACATTGCTTTCAACACGCCCTCAATCACCTGCATAATGTCATCCTCGGCGATGAACGACATTTCCACATCGATCTGGGTGAACTCAGGTTGGCGATCAGCGCGCAAGTCTTCATCCCGGAAGCAGCGGGCGATCTGGTAATAACGGTCGAAGCCGCTTACCATCAGAAGCTGCTTGTAGAGCTGCGGGCTCTGCGGCAGGGCGTAGAACTGCCCCG
>JAUVUV010000030.1 GCA_030604975.1 Candidatus Glassiibacteriota bacterium
ACGGATTGAATCTATCTCTTTCATAGGCTTATCTCCCCCTCCTCGATAAAATTGGCGGGATTGAATGAAACAGGTCAATAAAATCTTGATTTTGAAAAGGGCACCTTTCAAATAGTGCAATTCATTTGCAATATATGAAAGTTTTTTTTACACGCAGTTATCGTGATCAGAGCTGAGATTTTTCGCGATTTGCTACAAATAAAAGGGGCACAGCAAGCTGTGCCCCTTTCGTTTTTCTTAAAATATTTCTTCCTGTTCCCCCCACTACACCTCGAACTGCCGCACCGCGCTTTCCAGTTCCTGCTCCTCCGGGGTTATCGGCTCGTAATCCATCTGGCTGGAGGAGTCCTTGCTCTGCGAATCCTTGCTGCGCTCCCGGGTTTCAGCCTCCTCGATCGCTTTCATCACCTCGGTGATCTCCCTCAGCAGCCTGGCCATGTACTCGGAGCACTGGGTGAGGTACTGAAGGTGCCGCAGGAGCGTGCCGAATACCCTGAACCTCAGCAGGATCATGGACAGCAGGAGGATGATTATGCCCGCGGCGAAAGTGAGCGCGGCTGTCATCTGTACAGCAAGATCGCCTGCGCTGACTATCACCAGCACTGAAACCGCACTTAAGCCTATACCGCAGGCCAGGACCAGCACGTGACCGACTCTGGCTAACTTTCTTTTCATTTTCCAACCCCCCGGATACGGATAAGGAATTGTTTTCTAAACCTAAAAGTCCAGATTCATGCCCACTCTGTGGCTTGTGCCCAGACCGGCATGGCCTGCATCGATCTCCGCCGCGTAATCGACCCGGAAATTCTGGTGGTTGAAACCGAGCCCGAACGAGGGCGAAGTCCGGTCGAAACGGCGGGTCAGGCCGCCGCGGATGAAAAAAACCTCCGGCAATATCGCGTACTCGCCGCCGAGTGCGAACGAAGCGTAATCCCCGCGCTCGAAACGCAGCTCCGAGGCTGCAAGCAGCTCGTCAAGCACCAGGTAGCTCGCGCCGATCTCGATTTCCACGGGCAGGTTGTCGCTCAAGCCTGTATCCCAGGATATCCGGCTTAATGCGTTGCGTACGACCAGCCCCACGGTGGTGAATGGATCAGGCTGGGCGTATAGAGCCAGATCAAGTCCGCCTCCCATGCCCCCGGTATCCTCGATATCCGTGGAGATGATATATCCCTTGAGCGCAACTCCCACTGCCACGTACTGGCCGATCCTTTTGCCGAGCGCGTAGCAGAATGTGTTCTCCGCATACCCCAGTTCGCCGATCCCACCCGGCCCCTCCACCTCTGTGCCGCGCCAGTTCCAGTACAGGCCGCTGGCTCCATATCCCCTGTCCGGCTGCACGTAATCTATGTAGATGTTGCGCACCAGCCCCAGCGAACTGATATCCACATAGCTGATCCCGGCACTGCGCGTATCCGCGAATCCCATCCAGGCCGGATTGTGGTAAGCCGACCCGCTCTTGGTCGTGATTGCCGTATAAACGCCGCCCATCCCGGCTCCGCGCACGGACACGGGTAAACTGGCGAAAGCGCCTGCTGTAATCGAAGAACTCGCCGCGAGCAGGTCACCACGCAGTGTAAAAATAGCGGTTACGGCGATCAGCCAGGATATGACTACCCTTGTTAAAAGGCAACCCATTGTACCATAAGCTGTTAATAATTGCAAACTTTTTTTGCCTGCTTTTTCAACTGAGAATATCGGCATAAAAATCTACCTGCGGGCCACGGCCAGAGTCTTGCGGATACGTTCCGTGCGCCCGTCATTGAAAGTAACTTCCCAGTAGTAGATAAAAACCCCGTTGACCACCAGGCTTCCGCTGTCATTTTCCAAAAGCCACTCCGCGCTCACCGAGGTTCCTTCAGGATCGATCAGGCCAGTGACATCCAGCCTGCGGACCAGGTCTCCCCGGAGGTTGAAAATCCGCAGTATCGCCCGGGTTATACGTTTCCCGCCCCGGCCGGAAATAAAATGTATCCTTGCCTGGGTTCGTGCCGGAACATCATCGACAAACGCCACCGAACGGCCCTGTCCTGGGCCGAAACTGCTGACCACTTGCTTGCTGAGAATCGTGGTTAATCCGCCCCGGTCGCTCACGGTCAGGCGAAGATAGTAAAGGCCTGCAACCTGGAGTGCTCCGAAAGAGGCCTCCAGTGTGTTACTGTCAAGCCAGGTGATTGTTGCAGGCTCGATCAACTTGCCGCCCGGCTCCTCGATCACCACCTCTGTCGCCCCCTGGTCGATACCGGACACGCTCGGGTAAACCCCGCCATCGGTGAATTCCGCCACGACTGCCACCTCATCCGCACTCACCTCTACTTCCACCCGTGCCGTATCCGGAGCCCGGTTGTCCACGGTGAAAATCGCACGCGCCTCTGCTCTTCCTCCCAGTTCGGTAATGTCCATGGAAGCGAACACCTCGTAAAGCCCGTCTTCGCTGCCGTCATCCGCCAGAGTGTCCTCGAAAGTGAAAATCAGGGTATCCCCTGAAATAGCGCTCGTACCTGCAAGCGGCAAGCCGCGCTGTGTAATCCTCATCACCGCAGCCTCTCCGGGAAACAGCAGCTTATCCGTGTCTGCGACCAGGGCGGTCACCCGGGCCAGCAGCCCGCGCACAACCGAGCTGTCCGGAGGAAAAAATCCCACTCTTCCGGTAATATCCAGCGGGAAAGAGACCTTCAGGGTGTCGCTGTATGAAGGCCCGTTCTTTACAGGATCGAACGCGATCGCATTTACCAGGTTAGTCACGCTTTGAAGGTCGAGCTGGATTTCGAAAAAACCGAAATTGGGATCGAGAGCGGGCGGCTCAAGTGCTTGGCCGTTGAGGAAAACCACCACCGAATCGCCGGGATCCGAGCGGCCGGTAAGCGTGATACTCGCCTCCTGAGTCTGTGCAGGCAAAGGATTGAGTTGAAGCGCCTGTGGAGGAAGGTTATCGACAAAGATTACCATGCGCGCCTCTGTGGTCTCGAATGTCTGCGGGTCGAAAGCAGAAACAATCACACGGTAAGCACGCTCTTCTCCCGGACTGACATATTCGCCTGAATCATTCCTGCCGTCCCAGATCTCCGTATGCGGACCCTCCTGCTGTGCTGTATTGCTGAACAGTGTGCGCACGAGGTTATTGGAGACAAAGACCGTACTGTCCCGGAATATCTGCAAGGTGACATTGCCCGTGCGGTTCTGAAGGTTGTAGCTGATCGCGCTCAGATCGAACTTGTTGTTGCCGTCGGCAGGACTGATCGTATCCGGCGCGGCCTGCAGCCCGGCTATGTTGATCGGATTACTCCGGGCGGTGACAGTACCGGTGACCTGGGTCTGGTTGCCGCTTTCATCCACCGCGATGATCAGGTAGGTATAAACGCCGTCATCAAAGGGGCCGGGGCCGAAACTCGCCGCATAGACCCCGTTGCCGATAAACGGGGGATCAAGCGGGAGGTTCGAGGCCACGATCAGGTTCAGGCTGTTGCGCACGTCCACCCTGACAGCACCAGCAGCGGTACGCACCTCCACGGTGTTGCTCGCATTCTCAGCAGGCGAACCGTTTACTCCTTCCACCTGGTCGATAAAGCTGAAAAGCGTGCCGTTCGGGTCAGGATAAGTAGTGCCCACCGGATCGCCAGGGGAAATGGTAATTGTAGAGGTAGACACATCTACGATATCCCCAGAGGCGAGAACTCGACGGCCACGGATTGAAAAGCTGATATTTTCTTTGTTAAGGCTGCGCTTGATAAACTGAAGCGGTATCGGGGCAAAAGGTACCTGCAGCGAATCGCTGGTATAAAATTCGTCAGTTGTATTTGCATTATCCAGCTCGAAAAAGGGATTGCCGTTAATATCCAGACTTATCCTGAATGCGAGAATGCCCACAGTTGCGTTCTGCGGCAGTCCGTTAAGCGTAAACCTGATTCTGGCGAAATCATTGAGTCCGTCACTATTCGGACTGAAAGGGTTGGGGCTGACAGAAACCGAGCTGATCACCGGAGGGCGGCTGTCTATTGTTACCGTACCGGTAACCGGCCTGCTCTTGAACTGATCGTCGGTGTCTTTGTCCTCCGCCCGTATCAGGTAGGTGTAGGTCGAATCCGGGAGCTGGATCTCCTCTTTGGTCAGGTTATAACGGATAACCCCGTCCCAGGTGAATTCGTTCAGCCCTGCGACACCCTCAGTAGTATAGTAAATCGTATCCGAGGCGAACGGTATCTTCTCGTCCCCCAAAAAAAGAGTATCGGTCATTACACCGTTGTAAAGTCTGATTCCTTCCTGTTCCACGAGGTTGCTGAAAAAAACGATTTCAACGGAGACCGTGGAGGGTTCACTCAGGGTGAGACTGAACTTGGTGGTTTCGTTGATACCGTCATTGTTAGGCGAGAAAGGAGACGGTTCGACCTTGACATTGGAGATGACTGTGGGTTGGTCCTGACCGCTAGATTCGCTTGCTGTGATCAAGCCGGTCAGGAAAAGAATAGCGAGAAATGTGGTGAAACGCTTAATAATCCGCACTCCCGGCCGTATTATCCGCATAGTCAGCCCGTAAAGCGATTGTAATTTTTTTTTACAGGCAAAGGGCAACCTGTTTTCTTTTCTGAGCCGATCAAGCCCCCTGAAGGAGTTTACCAGGGACTTATTTTCCATATTGTAACCGATTCTGAGAAAAAAAACAACTTTCACACGTATTGGAGCCTGCAAAATCTCAATCCTGCTCGAGCGTACCGAAAAGGTCGTAGTCCCCGCTGTCGGTGATCCTTACCCTTGCCATCCTTCCGGGTCTGATTTTCCGCTCCTCAACGTCCGGACCCAGAGCCAGGTAAACCACTCCATCCACCTCGGGCGCGTGGACGCTGCTGCGGCCCGCCCAAAGGTATTCCGGCGACGGGGCTTCGCTTGAGTCAACAGGCCTTTCCACAAGCACCTGAAGCACCTCGCCGACACGAGAGGCATTGGCCGCTGCACTTATCTCGCGCTGGATTTCGAGCACTGTTTCCAGCCGTCGTTCCTTTTCAGCGCGGGGGACACTATCCCGCAAAGCCGCGGCAGGGGTTTCCTCCTCGCGGGAGTAGATAAATCCGCCGAGCCTGTCGAAACGCACCTGCTCGATAAACTCCACCAGCTCGGCAAACTCGGCTTTCCTTTCCCCGGGAAATCCCACCAGCACGGTTGTGCGCAGAACCGGCCGATTCAGAATCCTGCGCGCCAGCTCTATTTTTTCCAGCATCTCCTTTTTTGTCACCCCGCGTCCCATTGCCGCAAGTATCCGGTCTGAGGCGTGCTGAATCGGCATGTCGAGATAAGGCAGGAGACGGTTATTTTCGACTATCAGTTCGAGCAGCGAGACCTCCAGATGTCCCGGATGGGTATACAGAAGCCGGATCCAGGGAATACCGGTTTCGGCCAGGATTGATTTGAGCAGGTGATTCAAAGCCCCCTCCCGGCCGCGGTCCAGACCGTAAGCGGTCACATCCTGGGCAATCAGATTGAGCTCTTTCACGCCGAGGCTCTCCAGATAGACGGCCTCCTCGACTATCTCGGCTTCCGGACGGCTTTTCAGGTTGCCCCGGATCAGTGGAATCGCGCAGTAGTTGCAGCGGTTGTTGCAGCCTTCTGAGATTTTCAGATAAGCCCAGCCCTGATTTGCGGTTTCCACCACGCGGGTGGAAAACCTCTTCAGACAGGAAGTAAGCTCAAGGCCCAGGGCAGCTTTGAGTTCCTCTCCCAAACGGCGCTGCTCCTGACCGAAACCGAGAAAAATATCCACTTCCGGCATCTCCCGGCCCAGTTCCTTACAGTAGCGCTGGGCCATACAGCCGACCATGGCCAGCACCTCGCAGTGCCCGGTTTCCTTGAAACGAGCAGCCTCCAGGATCGTCTCAATCGACTCCTCTTTAGCCGGCTGAATAAAGGCGCAGGTATTGACCACGATTGCCCGTGCCTCGCTGAGGTTTTCTGTCAGCCTAAAGCCAGCAGACTCGAGCTCTGCAAGCATGTACTCGCTGTCAACCGCGTTTTTCGCGCATCCCAATGTTATCAGGCCTACCGGAACCTCGTCTTTTTTCATAACCGAGTTTCATCCTTCGATCTGTCAAATTATGATGGAACTTTCCATTTCAGGAGCTTATACCCATAGGGGCACGACTTGGCGTGCCCCCATTTATAATAAAATATGTTCTCTTTATACGTGTAATTTTACCGGTTGTCGTTATAAAGCACAACCGCGGCTGCCTTGAACCAGAGCTCCATGAAAACACTGAGCACAAGGCTTACAGGGATTATCAGTACTCTAAGCGCCAGGGCCAGCGGCTGGCTGATATCCCCCACGAACCTGGTCAAAAAGCTCCAGGGAGCTGTCAGCATCCAGCATATCGCCCCTAAAGCAAGCGAGGCGACCACCAACCCGAGCACCAGGGGCCAGCGCTTGGCAAAAAAATCCAGCGACCGGCGCATAGCCCGCCCGGCCTTGAGAGATTCGACACAGAGGGCGCAGAGAGCATAGCGGTACCAGAGGAAAGCAAGCCAGCCGAGAATCACGCTCAGGAGGACAAACCCGAGTGTAGCCAGGCCGAGGACAATCATTGCAGGCGAGGCATTAAGTTCCCCGACTGTCAGCAAGGAAGGCAGCATGAGCAAAAACAGGACGCCTAGCCCAAAAAGAATAATGCACGGGAAAAGAGGCAGGAGCGAGGCCAGAGTGGCCGTGGCCAGGCTGCCGGAGAAGTGCTTCCGGCCCTCACGAAAAAATGTCGCACCGGGGATACTCTGTACACCCTGATTTCCTCCCGGGGCGGCCTGGGCCACCGAGCCAGTCAGCGCACCGTGATAAAAAAGCATCACTACCAGGTAAAGGGTGAAACCGACAAAACAGCCCGCCATGGAAAAGAGGATCAACTGCCAATGACCGAGCAGAAACGAGACGGGATCGCGCCAGAGCAGCTCCGGCTCGAAATACCTGCCGCTGGCCGCCCAGAATAATATCGGCAGCCCGGTGCCGCCCAGAAAAAGAACGGGAGCGGCAAGTGTATAGGCAAATCCGAAAGCGAGAAGCCAGAGGTTTTTAAATATCACGATTGCCGCTCTGCGTAGCGCTGCAACTATTTTTTCGAACATGGCGGTAACCCCCTTAAGTTACTACGATCTTTTCTGCACTTTTTCGCTCGAAAGCTCGCGGATCGCATCGGCTGCCACCCAGCGCGTGTGCGGCTTATCGTGCGCGAGATTCGCTTCCGGCAGGGCTCATTCTGAGCCCATCCGGCCTACTCGGTATCCAGGATCTGGGTCCCGGGGGGCGGCGTGAAATTGAATCTGGCCGGGGAAACCGGAGCGTTTTCCTCGAGGTTCGACAGGTCGAACGTGTTGAAATGTCCGCCTTCGTCGATGTAGCGCACTGCCCGGGTGGCGAAACTCACCTTGTCGACCCAGGCACGAAGGGATTCGTAATAGCTGGGTGAATTCGGCTCCAGGTCAAGCACGTAACACTCCACCCCGCCTCTTTTTTCAACACCCAACAGACGGCCGGTGAATCTTTCGGCCATCTTTCCACCCAGCAAGTAAGCCGGGGCCTTTTCACCGCCAGCCATTGATACACGCATCGCCTGGGGAATATCATCCTGCGGCATGTAGAACCAGTACCAGGTACCGTCGGCCACGAGCAGTTGCCCCCCGGGCTTATCGTATTCGAGTCTCAGGTAATGGGGCTTGAGAAAATAGAGGCGGCCGTTGAAATTTTCGCTCTTCTCAAGCGCCGGAACCTGTATAATCTGCGTGAAATCTGCCTTGAGCGAATGAAGGCCCTCATAGTGGCGGTCAATCGACTCCAGCACCTGTTCGAAAGAAACAGATGGCGCAGAGACCACTCTCGTGGCGGACAAAAGGCAGGCCAGCCAGCCTGCGTACGCGATTCTTAAGGGCAGGCGCATTTTGCTACTCCGGGAGTTTCTCGCCCGAGAATGCCGTTTGAGTTGTAACAGGGTCCTCCGGCAGCTCTTATAAGATTTGTCGCCTGAATGTTGGCTTTTATTCAACACCGTAATCAGGAAGGCCCTCCTCGGAGATCAGCACCTCGCGGGCTTTGCTGCCATCCGACGGCCCGAGGATCCCGGCGCGCTCGAGCTGGTCCACGATCCTGCCGGCCCGGGCATAGCCGACTTTCAGGCGGCGCTGGATCAGGGAGGTCGAGCCCTGGTCGTGGCGGACAACAAGCTTGGCAGCCTCGTTGAACAGCTCGTCACGTTCTTCCTCACCCTCCCCCAGACCGTTCCTGCGTTCGAGTTCTCTCAGAATACTCGATTTTCTCTGGAGCCGGGAGCCGCTCTTTTCTGTCTCCTCTCCCAGCTTGGCCAGGGGCTGGTTTCTCCAGTGCTCGGCAAGCCACTCGAGTTCCTCACCTGAGAGGTAGGCACCCTGGATCCGGATCGGTTCGGCCTGGCCGGTTGGCACGAAAAGCATGTCTCCGTTGCGCAAAAGTTGTTCAGCGCCGTTAGCGTCTAGGATAGTGCGGGAATCTGTCTTGGAATAGACCTGGAAACTCAGGCGGCTCGGGAAATTTGCCTTGATCAGGCCGGTAATCACATCCACGCTTGGCCGCTGGGTGGCCACCACCAGGTGAATCCCCACTGCGCGTGCCATCTGCGCCAGCCTGACCAGGGCGGCCTCGATCTCGTTTTTCACCTCACTGCACATCAGGTCGCTCAGCTCATCGACCAGGATCACCACGTAGGGCATCCGCTCGGCCTCCTCCTCTGGATCATCGCTGAGCGGCCTGATCGGCTTACCGGAGTCTAACTTATAGTTATAATCCTCGATATTGCGCACGCTGTTCCGGCTGAGCATCCTGTAGCGGCGATCCATATCGAAAACCACCCACCTGAGAATCGCCGCTGTCTCTTTGGCGTCGGTGACCACAGGATGCAGAAGGTGGGGAATATCGTTATAGAAGGTGAGTTCAATCATCTTGGGATCGATCAGCAGCAGGCGTACCTTTTCCGGGCCGAAATGAAAAAGGAGGCTTGCGATAATCATATTCATGCAGACACTCTTGCCACTGCCGGTGGTTCCGGCAATCAGCAGGTGCGGCATCCCGGTCAGGTCTGCCACCCTGATCCTGCCTTCCAGGTCTTTGCCGAGGCCGATCGGCAGAAGGAACTGGTTGTTGCGGTAAGCGTCCGATTCGAATATCTCGCGGGCGCGCACAACCTCGAGCACGGGGTTTGGCAGTTCTACGCCGACAACGCCCTTGCCAGGAATCGGCGCCAGGATACGGATACGCTTGGCGTGCATGGCCATTGCCAGGTCATCGGCCAGGGCGGCGATCCGGTTAACTTTCACTCCCGGGGCGGGACGAATTTCGAAAGTGGAGACCTGGGGTCCGCGCGTGATATTTATCAGCTCGCCCTCCACACTGAAATCAGCAAGCTTGGCCATCAGCACCTTGCCCATCTTTTCGAGTTCCTCCCGGCTCACCACCTTTTGCTCCTCACCGCTTTGGAGAATATCGATCGGGGGCAGTTCGTAGCCCTTTGACAGGCCCCCAGGCCGACCGATTTCCGAGGCGATCTCTTCTGAGACTCGGGCTGATTCCCCGTCTAACTTAATTCCTGCGCCGGGCGCCGGCTCTTTTTCCTCCCCGTACTCTGAGACCGGTTCCAGGCTGAATTCGAAATCCTCCTCCGGCTCCCCGGTTTCCTCAATTCCAGAAGCCCTTCCGTCCATCTCTCGCCCGGAAAGCTCTTCGACAGGAATTTCAAGGGCTTTCTTTGTCTCTTTCACAGGCCTTTTCTCCCGCCAGGCCTTTTTCAACTTCGGTGATACTTTCCCAGCAACCCAACTGAACGCACCTCCGACAGCAAGGACCGCTTTAATCAATCCCTCTGCCATCGAACGAAGAGACAGGCCTGTATAATAGATGACTAAAACCAGCAGCGCCACTACTGTGACCAGGTACGCGCCAGGACGGCCCAGGCCGGTGATCAGCAGCCGGGAGAGCCGGTTGCCCAGATCGCCGGGGCCGAAATCAAGCGGCCCCTCGGCCTGGCCTGCCTTGCTCAAGGCGACCAGCAAACTCAAACCGAAACAGACTACTAGGGCCAGGAGCGTAATCCGTGTATAGACAGGTGAGGGTTTCCCCTTGAAAATACGACAGCCCCAGACAACAAGAAGTACAGGAAGGGCGTAGGCCAGTACTCCGAGCAGGTCTTTCAGGGATTCGTTGATAAACTTGCCCACAAATCCCGCCAGGTTGCCGTAGGCTGTATCCGGCACAGAGCTGAACTGCCGCACCAGAACCTGAGGTAAAAGGCTCAGGGCGGTCAGCAATCCGATTGCCACCAGCAGGACACCCAGTATCTCTTCTTTTTTGTCACGCGAGGAACGGGACAAATTCTACCCCCTTGGAAAGTCAAAGGACAACACCGCACCAAAGGAAAGGATTCGGGTTCTCCAGAAAGATATAATCCGAGTATACCTGGTGTCAATTCAACTCTAATGATCCGTTCGGAATTACTATTTACCAAAAATGTTACTCTCCGAGTAACACTAATACTCTTTGTTAATAGATATCTCTGAATATAATATCACCAAAGATGTTCGGTTACCTGGCATTCAAATCGCTTATATCCGGACAAATCTACCACAATCTCGAACAAATATTTTTGAATTGCCAGGCTCAAAAATCTTTCTCCCGAATAAGTACTTATCTTTCAAGCCTCAGCGAATCAAACCAGCAAGCCATTTCATTTCATACATCTGCAATTTTTTTGACTTAAACCATACTGTATTTTTTCGATTCAAGCAACTCCGGGTCAGCTAGCCTGAGGCTTCCGAACTTAAGAGACACCTGTTCGTAAAACAAACGGCTTGGATTAAATATTGTTCGGCAGTTTAAACCTTAATAACAACCCGGGCAGCCTGATTGCTCATTTTGAGCACGGATCTTGCTTGTTATTCAGCCAGCAGCTTCTTATCAGGAGGACAGAGATGAATAAAGCGTTATTGACCAGTGACCAGGTCCGGCAATTGATCAACTCCTGGAAAGACTCCATCTCCGGATCAGAGGAGCAAAAACTAATCGAGGATTTATTCCTGATAACTGGAACGCCAATGCCTTTAAAATCGGGCGCCACCGAACAATAAGCAAGTGTTGGCTGAAGAGGGGTTACTTTTTAGAATTCTCCCACATCTTCTCCAATGTTTCCAGACCCTGAGCCAAATTCGGAATCTGGAAAACCTCCTCGTACCTTTTCAGAACTTCGATCAAATCCGCCACAACCAGGGCACCCCCCAGCGCCTGCACGTCTCCGTTGCTTACCTCAATGTTTTTTACCAACTGGGTAACGTAGCGTTTGATCTCTGTAGCCACCTCTTTTTTCTCTTCATTTGTGGCCGTAGCCACCCCATCGATTTTGATCTTCTCCAGCCTTGCTTCCGCCTCCTCGATCTGCGTGAGAATATTTTCATTTTCTTCAAATAGGGACATGAAAGAAATCCTCTTGGGTTGAAAGATAACCGGACAGAATCGACCGAAAAACTCAAAATTTAAAAGATAACTTACATTTCGATCGCAGCCTGATTTTCTATCAGTAAAAAACCTTGATTTAATTTTAAATAAAATTCAGCAGAAGGCAAAAAAAAAGGACCCTCCATGGTCCTTTTTCCCCAATTCTGTTGTTTTGATCGTTCAGGCCTCTGTCTGCAGGATCTGC
>JAUVUV010000469.1 GCA_030604975.1 Candidatus Glassiibacteriota bacterium
AGCACCAAAGCCGGCGCCGAGCGTGGCATCGACTCCGTAAGCGGTAATCTTGGAACCCTCAAGATCAAGGTCGAAGTCTTCATAATCCGGGTCACCATGATTGGTGAAATAGATGTTCGGCTCCAGAGCGATCGACGGAATTGCTTTCAGTCTGCCCCTAAACCCGAAAACGATCCCTTTAGCCTGATCCTCCTGACTGATGGGATAATCAAGCCCGGCGGCGGCGCCAACCCCGAAGGTGATCCCCCCCGCCAGGGCCGGCTGCGCCAGCAGGACCACCAGCAACAATACTTTCAATTCTTTCCTCATTCAACCTCCATCGAGAAAGCGGCATGTCAATCAAGACTACATCTATGCACCTTTTTTCGATTTGTCAATCAGAAATTCAAAAAAAATGCCCTGCTGCCAAGATTTCGCTTGACATCGGTGCGCTATCTATTATTTTTGCCCTGCTTTATTAAACAAAATGATGGTGTTTATTAAACAAGAGGTTGCGCCTCGCTCGGAGTTAGATGAGACTAATAATTGGCAGTAAGATAAAATCCTTGCGGCTGGCCTCGGAGTTGACCCAGGAGGAGTTGGCCAATCGGGCCCGCCTGACCAAGGGGTTCATTTCCCAACTGGAGAACGACCAGACCTCGATTTCGCTGGATTCTCTGGCCGATATCCTTGATGCCCTGGGTGTTAGCTTGTCGGAATTCTTTTCCGATTCAGCCGAGGCACAGGTGGCTTTCCACCCCTCGGAGCGGGTGGCGGTCGATGGCATGGGCGCCGGCAAATTCGAACTGTTGATCCCCGGTTCGACCAACAACCTGATGGACCCCATCGTGGTAGAACTGCAGCCGGGTGAGAGTTTGAAAGACCGGGGGCCTCATTCGGGCGAACAGTTTGGATATGTTCTGCGAGGGACAGTAACATTGAAGATTAATAAGAAAGTACTCAAGATACCGCGGAGGCACTGTTTCTACTTTAAGTCGAATCGGCCTCATCAGATTTTAAACAACAGCGGGAGTGTGGCTTCCCTTTTGTGGGTAACCTCGCCGCCGCAAATGTGACCTCAGACCGGACGAAGGAGGAAGGGACGATGAGAATCCTCGGACGACACCTGATCGCTGAGCTCTCCAACTGTGACAGCAAGATTCTGGACAACCTGGAACTGCTCGAACAATACCTGGAAGAGGCGGTCCGATTATCAGGCGCGACAATCGTGCGTTCGGTTTTTCATCGTTACAGCCCTCAAGGTGTGTCGGGGGTGGTGGTTATTGCGGAATCTCACTTATCATTACATACCTGGCCGGAATATGCCTATGCGGCGGTCGATTTCTTCGCCTGTGGCGAAAGCGTCGATCCCTACAAGGCCTTTAACTATATCAAAGACAAGCTTGGTTCGCAGAGCACCCAGCTCAGTGAGATAAAGCGCGGCCTGCCCTCGGAGGCTGACGAAATAATCGACCATAAACCGGCCCAACAGGACCCGCCAAGGCGGGTTGCTCCTTTTTCCTGAAAAGGAGTTTGCCATGACTCACTCCGTGAACTTTTCCGTCATGGAACAGCAGGCTCTCTCGCGAAGGGTTGACACCAAACTGCTTCGGGAGCTGTTTGCGCGCAGAGACCGGCAGACGCCTCTGCTTCTTTTGTCCCGCTCCCAGGTTGGCCGCAACTACCGCGCACTGAAGAAGGCCCTGCCGCGAGCGCATATTCACTATGCGGTTAAACCCAATAATCATGCTGCGGTGTTGGAGGAAGTCTACAAAAAGGGAGGGAATTTCGACGTCTGTTCGGCCGGAGAAATAGATACAGTGCTCAACACCGGAATAAATCCAGCTACGCTGGTCCATTCGCACCCGATCAAAGCCATCGATGAATTCGACTATGCTGTCGGCAAAGGGCTTGAGATTTTCGTCGTGGATAATGCTGAAGAGGTAAAGAAACTGGCCCGCTACCCTGACAGGAGGCTCAAGCTGCTGGTTCGTTTTCGGATCCGCGCCAATACGACTGCCGTGGTCAACCTTCAGTACAAATTCGGCTGTACGGCAGAAGAGGTACTGCCTCTGGCGCGCATGATTGAGCAAACCGGCCATGAGTTCTATGGCCTTTGTTTTCACATTGGCTCGCAGTGCATCTACAACGAGAACTATGTCAAAGCTATCGAGTCTGCCCACTGCCTGATCAACGAACTCGACCTGGTCGGCTTCAATACCCGCCTGCTGGACATCGGCGGCGGCTTTCCGGTGGAATATGTCCAGCCGCTGCCGTCTATCGAGGAATTCTGTCGCCCTATTGCCCGGGCGCTGGACAAACACATCAGGCCGGGAATCAAGGTGATCAGTGAGCCGGGGCGGTTTATTGCCGCCAGCCCGGTGACGTTGATCTGCTCCGTGGTTGGGAAATCGTACCGGGACGGCAAAATCTGGTACTACCTCGACGACGGTTTGTACTCGACCTTTTCGGGAATTGTCTACGACCACTGCCAGTACCCGGTCATCACCAACCGGGAGGGCAAGGCGAAACTCTCCGTGCTGGCCGGTCCTACCTGCGATTCATTTGACGTGATGTACGACGGTCTGATGATTCCCGAACATGAGGTCAGCGACCGGATTATGTTCATGGCCACCGGCGCTTACTGTGCGGTATCCGGTTCGAGCTTTAACGC
>JAUVUV010000443.1 GCA_030604975.1 Candidatus Glassiibacteriota bacterium
CTTCACAGAACAACCAGAGCAGGTTGAGAGTGCTGAGATGGCGTTCCCGGGCACCGGCTGGGGCCGGTGCGGGAAAGCTGGCGTTATCGCTGTCGCCAAACTCGCTGACCGATCTTCCGCCGTCAGTCACCGCGCACAGAAATCGGTAGGCCCGGGCCATTCGCTCACAGGCGTGTTGGGACAGAAGGTGCTCGCCCAGCCGGTCGTAGATCACTCCGGCCAGCACTGCCAGCCGGCAGACAAAGGCGAGATAGTGCAGCGAGCCTTCGAATGCTCCACCATCAATACGGATAAGCCTGAAAATACTTTCTTCCAGCATCCATTTGCCTTTCTCGCGCCAGTCCTCAGCCTCCGGAATCTCCGGCAGGCAGATTCCCAGCACGGAAAGGGCCGCCGCCTCCCCGGCAAGGTGATTAAATCCGCTGGAGGGGCAGGAAAGGTGGCTGGAGATGAATTTTCCGTGAAGGTATAACAGGCGGGTCATGCGTTGCGCAAAATTCTCATCCCACACGCCTTCGGTATCTCGGATGCAGGATAAGGTGATTATGATCGACAGGCTGCGCAGACCGGCCTCGAGCGCACTGGACCAGTTAACTGTGCGCCCATACGGGTTTGCCGACCACCAGCTTTCGATATGCCTGTTCACAAGACAGGCGTAGTGTTCCTGTCCGGTCAAACGGTAGGCTCGTGCCCAATCCACGAGAAACTGGAGGCGGTTCAATTCCCAGATGCTACGGAAATCAACGCCTTTTTTGCGGTAAAGCTCGCTCCAGACCGGAAGCCGTTTTAATTCCTCAGCGCTTGCTCCACTCAGAGGATCTACCAGCCACTCAATCGGAAGTTTCAGTTTGACAGACCTGCCGTAAAGCACAAATTCACCTTCCCGCGCAGCATTCGCCCGATGAATCAGGCCGGTAGACCGGGCAAACTCAAGCTCGGTTTCTGACACAGGCTCTGGCAGCAGCGGCCCCTCGAGGATCCGTTCCAGATCTTCCGGCCTGGCCAGCCTGTCCGCCTCTTTTTCCTCCGCCCTCCGACCCATGACATCATGAAACCGGCTCCCTGCGCGCCTGGCTATTTCAGCCGTGCCCATCGCACGTAAACGGTAATATAAAGCCGGAATGGACATTTTCTTTTGATTGTAAGGTGGGAGTTCCCCGAAAGCTTTCCCAAACACCACTATCCGGTAAAAAAAGCCGGTCGGTGAAAAATATAAGCCACCTACCTGAGCCAGGCAACTTATTTGCGTTCACTTTCGCTGTATTTTATTTTATGAAACGTTCCTGATCGGGCAGATTTATTAAACTCGCAATCCAGGCTTGATCGACCTTCCTTTTATCAACTTTCGCTCGGTGCTAAAGAATGAGACCTTCACAATATACACATTTGCTACTCATATTTCTGCTGATGGCAGGAAATCTCAGGGCTCAGCTTGTTACCCACAACCGCTACTGGTTCAAAGATTCAGCCACAGGGAAAGGCGTGTACCTTTTCGGGCACGGGATCACCAACCTGATCAGCCAGGTGCAGATTGATATCATCGAGCACAACAGGCACTATGCCTCTTTCGGGGCTAACACCCTGCGCCTTCACCTGACCCAGGGCGCGCTCGGGGCCGGGGCGCCTTGGAAACAGCTTCCTGACGGCCGCTACGATCTGGAACAATGGAACGACATCTACTGGCGCAGGCTGAAGCTGTTCATGGATGACTGCCTTCGCCGCCGGATCTATCCTTTCATTCAGATCTGGGATGAACCGGTGATCGAGCGGGGTAGCCGGCGCTGGCAAGCCCATCCTTTCAGGCCATCGAACAATGTCAACACTCTGCAGGGGCTGAACGACGACCCGGAGGGCCATGGCATGAAAGGTTTTTACGACCTGCGCAACGAAAAGCTCCTGCACCTCCAGCGCAGCTTCGTCAAGCGGGTACTTGATTACACGGCCCACTACGGTATCTGCATCTACTCGATCTGCAACGAGTACGATTTCGGCGGCAAGGCCCCCGTGAACTGGCAGGACTACTGGATAGACTATTTCCGCAGCTACGAGCAGGAGCATCCCAGTCTGCCTGCTCCTATCCTTTTCACCAACACGGCGGTTAAAAAGTACATGGACAGCGGCGCAGACCGTTTCCCGGTGCTGGACTGGTACTACCTGGGAAGGGATTACAGGCTGAAAAATTTCGGCCGGGACGGCAAGGACCTGGTAGGCACGGAACCCGGGGTGCTGGCCCGAGTGGTGCAGCAAGCGCGATCTTGTTATCCCCATAAAATTCTTATCAACAGTCGGCCCACCTCCAGCCCGGACCGGGGGAGGAAAGATTTTTCCAACGAGGAGGAAGCGCGGCGTATCGCCTGGTGTTTTTTCATGAGCGGATCTCATCTGGCCGGTTTCAGGCACCTGAATACTGAAAACATGGGCGACACCAGGCCCTGGCTGCGCACGGACCCCGAATGTATCGAGTGCTCGGACGGCCTGGCTGTCGAACGGGTTCTCAAAAGCGTCCACGAGTTCCTGCGCCTTGCCGATCCGAACCTTCTTGACCTTGTACCAGAGAGCATACTTGACACCGAGTTTCCGGTACTCATACTCACCGGTTCTGAGGAAAAGATCGTTTACCTGCCAAGGGGAGGCACGGTAAAGATCGATAATCTGGAACAATATGCAGTTATCGTGCGCTACGATCCCCTCCATCCGGACAGGGGCCTTGTTCCTGCGGATGGGGAGGAAAAAAGGAAGGGCTCCCTGCTGGCCCCCGGGCCGGAAACCGTATATTTCCTGCGCAAAGGCAAGCCTGTTGTGCCGGGAAACAATTTCTGACAGGGGAAAAAAGCGCAGCACAGGATGACTACGCCGTAACAACGGGTTTGTGAACC
>JAUVUV010000402.1 GCA_030604975.1 Candidatus Glassiibacteriota bacterium
CCAGCCCGCTCCCGTCCGGCAACCAGCCGTAAGCTGCAATACCCTCCTTGAACTTCTCCGGGTCGGTCAAGATAATTGGCTCACCACCGGCCATGTCGAGCACAAAAAGCTGCAGAGTCCCAGCAGGCTTGCGAGTGGAAAGGAAAGCCAGGCAGCGGCTATCAGGCGACCAGCGCAAGCCGGTGTAATTGCCTTCCGCCCAACTCAGGCGCAGCATACCGGTCTTGCGGCCCTCATCATCCAGGTCGATGCGCCAGATTGCCACGTCGGTGCGGTCTTTAGCGAAATCATCGGCAGCAGTGATCAGGGCAACGTGCCGTCCGTCAGGCGAGACCTCGACCTCGTTAAATATTGTGTACCCGAGAAAATCTTCAATAGGATACCCAGGAGTATCCTGCGCGACAGCAGGCCTTAGTGGTACCACCAGAATTAGCAGGGTTAATAAAACTTTGCATGTTTTCATGGTTGAGCCTCCTGCAGAAAATATGGCAAAGTTCACTGCCTCGAGAAATTACCGGCCAGCCAAACGGAACAAATCTCCTGCGGCACCGGTAGATATTCATTAACGGGTCGTTTCGAAAGATCTAATCCGAAACAATCTTTGAAATTTAATTTAAGACCTGCCGGGATAAGGGTCAACATCTGATATGATTTGACTTTGAAAAGAATTGAAACTAATTTAGTTACGTGGAATTTCAGAGTACCGGGCTTAGTAAAGGCTTTAATAAAATGAGAACTACACCGAATAATTCTGGAACGCTCTACCTGAAAATTTTCCCTGCCTTGCTCACCCTGTTGATTTCCTTCCCGGCAGGAGATGTTTACGCCAGAAAAGGCAAGATCCACTTTTTTACTGATCTTAACGCCCGCTGGACTGTTGAGAAGGCCGGCTATGGCAGAACCGCCTCGGTGAAGCCACTGGTCAGGCTGCCTATGGAACTGGCCTGGAAAAACAGGGTCGGCCGCTCGATCGGGGCAACTCCCAGTGCTGCGGATGAATATATTTTCGTAACCACCAAGGATCGGCGAATAGTTATCCTCAATCGGGACAGCGGCGAGAGAGTGGAACGCCGCACTTTCAAAGGGGGATTCGGCGGTTCGGTATTGATCCAGGGCGTGCGGATGTTTTTCAACACCCGCTCCCCGGACGGCAAGGTGTATTGTACGGAGATCAATACAAAGGATAAGCACATCGAGCGCAAAATCGGTCCGGCTGTTTCCTCACCGATTCTCGAGCAGGGCAGACTCTTCCTTTTCAACCAGTTTGGCAAAGTGCTCTGCCTCAACCCTGAGATCGGTTTCCTCAACTGGGAAACTCAGCTCAAGGGGAAAATAGAGTATGCTCCTGTTTATGTCGACCCGTTCCTTTACATCCCCACTCTGGAAGGAAATATTCACAAGCTGGACTCTTCCAACGGGGTCCGTTTGGGAAGCCTTAGTCTCGGCAGCCATCTTTTCGGGGATTTGAGCAGCGACGGCTATTTCCTTTTCTGCACCCTGACCAGCGGAAAAGTTATCTGTTTTGAGCCGGACAGCCTGAAAAAGGAGTGGGAGGTAAATCTCGGGCATTCTGTTTTCTCGGGCCCGGTTTATTCTAATGGAGCCCTCTACGTTTGTACCAGGGACGGCTGGCTGGTCAAGCTTGCCGCAGAGGATGGTTCGCAGGTATGGAAAGCGAAGCTGAACGGTATCGCGGTGGCACCGCCGAGCGTTACCGGTGACTTCGCCTTTACCGGCACGAAAAGCGGCGATTTGGCAGCTTTTGACATCGACAGCGGCGAACGGCTCTGGTCCCGGAAAATCGAGGAGGGCCTGAGTACTTCCCCACTTGTATATAAAGATTATGTTTATTACTGTTCGGACAGAGGTATGGTATATGCTTTTCACGCAAAATAGCAGCTCTCCGGTCCGCTTGACCGGTTTGACAATTTTCTTGCTTTTTTCAATCTGTGTAAACCTTTGCGCCAGTGAAGAATCCGCATGGCTGACCATTATCCCGGATCAGGGCAAGATTGTGCTCGACAGCGATACTCTCGAATTGAACGCCCCCACTGAAATCGAGATTTCCCCTGGCGAGCATATATTGAAATTCTTTCCTTACCACACAGCCAGTTACTGGGCTCACCGCTACCTGATCTATCCTTTCACAATCGGCTCGGCAGGCAAGAGAACGATTGACCTGACCCGGAGCGATATATTCACAATCCGCACCGACCCCCAGTCGGCTGAATTATACTTCCGCGGACGGTTTCTCGGCAGGACCCCGGGAGATTTTTACTTTCTGCTTGGGACCGGTGACTCAGTCGTGGTCAAAATGGAAAGATATCAGGACAAGGCCATCTTTCTGGACAAGCTTCACGATTACGGTACTGAGCTGTTTTACAGCCTGGAGCCCGCAAGTGGGGACGAGTTCGTCGAGGATGATCTGGCGACCTACACTTACAGTTCTCCGCTAAAGAAACTGCTTTCGCCGGACCTGATGACCAGCCTGGCGAGCGGAGTGGCATTGCTTGCTATCGGCGTGCATTTCAATCAACAGGCTGATGAGTATTACGATCAATACCAGCGCCTGCTCGGCACCAATGCCCGGGAGGAGGCTTATTCAAAGTCGCGCCGCAGTGACAGGATATCCAAAGCGACTTTTATTGCCGGTGACCTCGCCCTGGGTGTATTCGGCTACATGTTGATTCGCCGTTTCGTGTTCCCTGCCGAAAAACGGGGTCATGGGGACAACCCCCCCAGGCTTTCGGTTAAAGTCTTACCGCACAAGGCCGGGATAGCGTTTAAATTCTAGCCTTTGGTTTTATCCGGAGGATTGTGGTTTTGAAAAAAATACCAGCGCTGCTCAAGTTATCGATTCCAGCCCTATTAATCTTACTGGCAGCCCTGAGCTGCTCAGACCGGCCGCGGTCCAATCCACTTGATCCGCACAATCCGGATCGCGATCAGACAAATACAGGCTTTAACGCGCTTGCGGGTAACGGACGGGTTCTTCTCGTCTGGGATCCTCTTGATTTCGACGATCTTGAGGGTATCCGGGTGCAGAGATTTTCTCCCGAGTCACCTGATACTATAGTGCTCAATGACAGTATACTCTCTCCTGGAACGACCTTTTTTCTGGACGTCAATGCGACCAATGGCGTTTCCTACAGCTACA
>JAUVUV010000403.1 GCA_030604975.1 Candidatus Glassiibacteriota bacterium
CAATCTGGCAAGGCAGATTTTCCGCAAGGAAACCAACAAAGACAAAATAGAGTATCTTCTGGACAAGGGCCGGAAGGCATACCTGAGCCAGTTCAAGGATATCGACAAAGAGATGGAAAAGCAGCTCGAAACCCTCGACCGCTACCTGTCGTTGATCATCCAAGCCAACGAGCCCACAGTGCTTGCTGAGAACAGTTTTTCCGTTCTGGAACAAATCGCCCGGACTATTGTCAGCGACAACGACGAGGAGAATTTCCCGCTGCTGGATACTGAGGAATACCAGGTTCTTTCCATATCCAGGGGTACGCTAACCCCAGAGGAACTACAGGAAATCCAATCCCACGTGACCCACACTTACAATTTCCTGACCAAGATCCCCTGGACCGCTGAACTGCGCAATATTCCCGATATTGCCTACGGGCACCACGAAAAACTTGATGGCAGCGGGTATCCAAGTGGAATAAACGCAGCCTCGATCTGTCCTCAGAGCCGGATGATGGTTATTTCCGACATTTACGACGCCCTCACCGCCTCCGACCGCCCCTATAAGCCCGCAGTTTCAGTTGAAACTGCCCTCAATATCCTTGAAAATGAAGTCAAGAGGGGTAAGATCGATCCGGAGCTGTTCAAGGTATTTGTCGAGGGGAAAGTCTATAAGCTGACCAGCAATTAAATAGCCCGATAAACTACCGCCTGTTTTCCAGCCACGATAACCTCATGACCGGGGCTTTCCTGTTCTTTTCACTTCTACTTAAACAGGTCGTCTAGCTTTTTTCTGGCTTGCGCCGACCTGGAGTCACCGCTTGCTGCGCCACCGTTTTCCCGCGGCCTGAAATGATCGCAGAAATTGGCCGCCTCCTTGTCCCCGACCCATTCAGCCTGAGACTCGCGGCACTGGTTATTGGCTGTCGGGTCATGGAACAGGCAATTTTTACAGCAGCGCAGAGGACGGCCGCAACTGGTACAGGTATCGGAACGAAAAACCTTGTCTTCTACCCGGACCGTATTACCGCAAGCGTGGCAACGCATCGATCCTCCTTTGCTGATACACTTAGATGGATTTCACTCCCATGTTCACGATATCATCCACTGTGAGTGTCTCCCTCAGATAGAACGGCTCTCCATACATCACACGGATTAAAGAGCCGTAGTGAAGGGATTGCGTGCGCATCAGTTCCGGCAGCGGCTGGCCGGTGGGAAAAAGCTCTCCTGCTTCGGTCTGCCCCTCGAACTGGCTCCGGTAACACATTACCGCTTCATATTTCCGCTCATATTGTGCGGAAATATCAACCACAAAGGACGGTTTAGGCCCATGCTCGATATAGGCCACACAGTAGATGATTTTTTCGGGCCGCTTCGCGACTCCTTCCCCCTCAATCTTTTGCAGGCTGGCCAGGAATGCCGCAGCCCGTGCCAGATAAACTGTGACCGCATGGTCAGGGTGGCGGCTCTGCTCGTATGGCAGGATCAGCACACGAGGGCTGAGGCGGCGGATCGTGCTGGTGAGTTTCAGCCTGTTCTCCTGGTTGTCCTCGAGATGGGCATCAGGCAAACCGAGGTTTTCTCTCAGCGCAAGACCCATCACCTTTGCAGCTTTTTCGGCTTCCTCCATCCTCTTTCCTGCGCTTCCCCGGGTGCCGGTTTCACCGCTGGTCAGGTCCAGCACACCGACACGGTAACCGGCATCCGCGCATTTGATCAATGTCCCGCCGCAGGTCAGCTCCGCATCATCAGGATGAGCTGCTATTGCCAGAACGTCAAGCTTCTCTGTCAACTCCAACCTCCTTTGGGGAAAAGCAGGTATGTATGCAATTCAATTAAGAAACAGCCAAATTATCTCATGCTTAAAACTCCACCGGAGAACCATGATCAGGCCGCTGAATTTCTCTCCCATACAATAAGATAAAAATTAACCCATTCTGTGTCCTGCATCAAGTAAACCCTATGCAGTGAAAATATTTTTCTGGGGATAATCTACCCATTTGTCATCCATAAAAAGAATACTTGACTAATTTGTACTGTTATAATACATTAATGTGGAAATAATTTTGTATAGATTTCTAAAAATTATTTTTATGGTAACAAGATGTTTTACCGCTACGTTAATAATTTAGAATGAGTCCGCCAGATGGCTAAACCATCATCTTTCTCGAATATCCCTGATGAAGAACTGATGCTCGAATTGCAGCAGGGCAGGGAGGAGGCGTTCAACGAGATTGTCAAACGTTATAAGGACTATTCGGTAAGATTCTGCTACCGGTTCGTGAGGGATTTCGAGCTGGCCGAGGATATCTCGCAGGAGGGATTTATCCGACTCTATAAATACCGGTACAAGTATCAGATCACGGCAAAATTCGTCACCCTGCTTTCCAAGATTCTGATGAACCTTTGCCTGGATGAATTCCGCAAGAGAAAATCTTTCAGCATGCTGGAACTGGACGCCATGCCCGAGGGCGGCATGGATAATTTAAACGCTCATAATCTTCTCAGTGATGAAAAGAGCCCGGACCCCGAGCAGGAATATTACATTAAAGAACTCGGAACCAAAATCAAGCAAATTCTGAACACACTGACACCTCGCTATCGGACAGTCTTGATTCTCAGGCAGTTCCATGGTTACT
The DNA here is from genome assembly GCA_030604975.1 of Candidatus Glassiibacteriota bacterium. Lineage (GTDB taxonomy): Bacteria > Gemmatimonadota > Glassbacteria > GWA2-58-10 > GWA2-58-10 > JAUVUV01. The sequence continues at coordinate 2,622 of JAUVUV010000403.1, forward strand.
CCTACAAGGAAATTGCCGAAATCATGGGTGCTTCTCTTAACGAGGTTAAAATCTGGATCCATCGAGCCAGAAACCAGTTGAAACGGAAATTCAAAAACCAGATCCATGCGGTATGAGCTTATGGACAAACCAGCCGATGAGATGTATCAATTAAGCGCCTTGCTTGATAACGAGCTTAATGAGTCTGAGGCTGCGGAAGTCAGAAAAAAAATAATCCAGTCCGAGCAATGGAGAAGCGAGTATGAAGACCTTAAAGCCCTGAATGAACTTCTTCAACGCTGGTACCAACTTGAACTTAAAGATATCCGGGCCTCGGCAACTTTCGAATTAAGGCTGCTGGAGCGGCTACGGAATTTGAAAAAACACGCGGGCACCTCGTTTACAATTCTCATCCTCCCCCTCTCCCTGAGCCACGTTTAACCTGAATTATTCATAAATTGCCACAAGCCATAACAGGGTCCTTTCTAGGGGAGTATTACCTTTAGATAACTGGAATTATTCAATCAAAGCATAATTC
>JAUVUV010000085.1 GCA_030604975.1 Candidatus Glassiibacteriota bacterium
CCTGACTCCTGACTACTGTCTCCTCAAACACGATTATCTATCAATATGTATTAAATCTGAAATTGTAGTTATGCGCTATAATTTGTGACGCTATGTATAATTCATTCGGCGTTTTCCTCCATCGATACCTGTTCTTCATCATCGGGATCAGGGAGGTTTTTCAGAAGCCACTGGCGCTGGTTCGGATCGGGCATGGCGTAAGGCACTTTGATCGATATCCGGCCTTCCAGCTTGTATCCGCACTCCTCCATGGCTTCCTGTTTATCCGGGGTATACCATGAGACAAAAACCCGCTCATCAGGCTGGACAAACGCAAAGACTCCACGATAAACACCAAGCCTGCCGATATTGTTCGGATCCAGGTTGCCGCTGTCCGTAGAGCGCTCCAGGATGCTTTCCGGGACAGGCTTGAGAGAGTATTTTTCTATATTTTCCTTTACTTTTTCATCCTCACCGGCCTCTTCTGTGTCTTGAATTTCCTTGCGGCTGCGTTCCAGCTCGCCTTCCGGAAGATGGCTTTTGATCCACTGCAGATCCTCTTCGCTCCCCGAGGCATGTGGAATATCAGCAAGCTCCTGAGCATAGTGGCCGGAGTTGACCAGGATATTCAGCTTCTTCGGTGTAAAGGGAGTAATGTAAAGGTTGCGCTCGGGGTCCACGAAAAAGAGCATCTCACCGCGCTGGAGATAGGAACCCACAACTTGTGCGGAAACTTTCTCGGCGCGAAGGCAGAGTTGGAGAAACGCAGCGTCGAGTGGCTTGAGAGAGTGTCTGCTGGCGATATCCTGGGCCAGATGATCTTCTTTTTCTTCTCCTAAGGCCTGGACTTCTTCGCGGCTTCGCTGCAGTTCCCCTTCCGGGAGGTTGTCTTGCCGCCACTGGATGTCGGCCTCGGAGTTACTTGCAAATGGAACGACAATCCGTTGAGTGGCGTGCTGGTAATTGGCTTTTTGGAGCATTTCGGCTTTCAAAGGAGTATAAGGAGTGATCCAGATATGCTGGTTTGGTCCCACAAAAGCGAGAATTTCTCCCTGGGTTATGTAGTGCCCAAGCTGTTCGGGGCATGTCTGCTCTGTCATTGCCGAGCGCGAAGCGAGCTCTTCCGGAGGCTTGTCGCTAATGTCCAATTTTTCCAGGCGTTCTTTCAATCCTTTTTCTTTCTGATCTTTTTCCAGTTGGTCCGCTTCCTGGCTGCTTTTTTCCAATTCTCCTTCGGGGAGATTGCTTTTCAGCCACAGAAGGTCCTCCTCGGTCTGGGAACCATAGGGAATTTTTATCAGATGGTCCGGCAAACAGTATCCAGCTTTTCTCAAGGCCTCTTCCTTCCCGGGCGTCGTGGGGGTAACGTAGAAATAGCCGTCCTCGTAAATGAAGCAGGTCAAACCGCTACGCGAGAAGTAGTGCCCGATAAGTTGGATATCCTGCTGATCTGTCTTTGCAGAACGTGAAATTAGATCTTCCGGCAACTGCTTCAAATCCAGGCGATCCACTGTCTTTTCGATTTTTGCTTTGAGTTCCTTTTCAGCTTCTTCCCGGCGTTCCACAGCGCTTTTGTCAAGTTCCTCCTGAGAGAGATGCTGGCGGAGGAAATCCAGATCCTCTTTGGTACCGTCAGAATGGGGAACTCTGAAGCCAGCGGTTGACTGCCGGTAGTTGGATTCCCGAAGTAGGCTTATTTTCTTTTTCGTAACCGGTGTGATATAGACAACACCCTCCGGGTCGACAAACCCGAGGATATCGTTCCTCACGTGATACAGCCCGGTAGAGCCGGTCTGCTTGCTGTCTGTTTTGATCGAACGGTCAATCAGTTCATTGGGCAGGTCCTCGAGTTGCAGGCGCCGTTGTCTTCTTTCAGCCTGCTCCAATTCGATCTGCTCAAGCTCGGCCTGGACAGCCTGCCTGGCGGCTTCCCAGTGTTCTGCGCTGATATTGGCTTTCAGCCAGGCGATATCCTCATCCGTTTTCAGCGAGTAAGGAACCTTGATTGCCGGGCCCATAAACTGATAGCCCAGAGATTTCAGTAGATCGACCTTTTTTTTGGTGACCGGGGTGACATAGGTTTTCCCAAGGGGATCGGTGAAAGAAAGGATTCCATTGTGCGTGCCGGCCAGGCCTATGTAATCAGGGTAGCTTTTTTCACTGGCTGCGGAGCACTCCAGAAGATCTTCCGGTAAGTCTTTCAGCCCTAACTCCTCGATTTTCTTTTTCGCCTTTTCCAGGCTTTCCTGCAGGCGCTGCTCTACTATCTCTTTCCGGGTACGGTCCCACTCCCCAGCCGGAATGTTTCGGGAGAGCCATTCCCGGTTCTCTTCGCTCCCAAGCGAATATGGCACCTGGATCATCGATTCGAGGTAAACGTAACCATGGTTTACGAGCAAATCTTTTTTGTAATCCGAGTAAGGTGTTAACCAGGTGTTCGCCTCCCAGTCAGTAAAGCATAAAATTCCGCTGTAACTCGCGCAGAGACCAACATAATGGAAAAATTTCTCCTTTATTTTAGTGCAGCGCTCTGAGAGAAAATCCTCGGGGAGATCGCGGATGCCCTCGAGGTTCACTGTCAGTAAGGCGGTGTAAACCCTGGCTTCCATCTTGGGCAACCGGTTTTCTTTGACCGAACGGATGATCTCTGATTTCGGAAGCATCTTGCGCAGCCAGCGCTTGCTTTTGGTCGTACCGTCCGAATAGGGCACATCAGTCTGCGGGTGGTGCCTTTTGAAACCGGCTTCGGTTAGCATATCCAGTTTCAGCCTGGTGCCGGGAGTTACATAAACCTTGCCGTCCCAATCGACAAACGCAATTATGCCGCCATTGAACCCGTAGGTACTTTTCTGCTCCGGGCGGGTTTCCTCAACTATTGCGCTGCGCGTAAGAAGCCCGGGTGGAATCCTCTTTTTTTCTTCACCAGCCTGATCTTCGGTTTTTTCAACCGCTGCTGGATTAGATTCCTGTTTGTCCATCGGATGCATGAAAGATGCAAAATTTGTCTTAAAAATTTTTCAACAGGCCGGCAAAAGCCCTCATAACAGAATTAATACTTAAATCTATAAAAAATACTCCTTAAAGGAAATGTTTAAAATAGTAAAAAAGGATTTTAAGGTACTCGTTAACCACAAACTGCAGCTCTCGTTCACGGTTCCACCAGTCTTGCGGGCTGAGTTTCTCCATTTCCCAGGGTACGGCGCAGAATCTAATGTTTACCGGCAAGTCCCCCAATACATGGTTATAGGTGAGCCAGACCCGGCGCATGTTAAACGGAGAGCTTACCACCATAATCGATTTCAGGCCGAGTCTGAGCACCGATTCCCTGGTGGCGAGGGCATCCTCCCAGGTTGATTTAACTTGGTTATGGATAACCATTGACTCTGCCGGGATATCTGCCTCGGAGGCCATTTGTCTGATACTTTCCACCGGATCGATCGCCTGGCCGAAAAAATATGTTGTATCGCTAACATTGAAGATCAAAAGGCTGGAATAGCCGCGCCGGTAAAGCTCCACTGCCCAGGCGCGGCGTGACTGTTCGCCGCTTACCGCGACAATCGCATCGCTGGTTTCAGGGGGTTGATCCAGGACAAGGTAGTCGCCGATTTGATCAAGGCACAAGCGCCAGGTCAGTAGCAAAAAGATTACGGATACCGCAGCCAGTACGAGAAGGGTCAAACAGCCAGCGCAAATCCGCCGAGCCATCCATTGCTCCTTGCGGAATTGAGAAAGATATTGAAAGACTATCTATTGAGACATGTGTTTCCCGCTGAGTGCGCAAACCGGAAAAACACGCCGATTCCGATGGTGTAATGATTTAAACAGGATTACTTGCTGAGCTTTTCGATATTCTTTTTTGCCGACTGGGCCAGTTCGTGGTCGGGCGCCATGTTGAGAAATTTACGGTAAGCCTCAAGAGCGCCTTGGCGGTTGTTTCCGATCTCACGGGAGAGTCCGAGGTAATAATACATCAAGGGTTCGTCAGGTTCGAGCGCTATCGCCTTGAGAAAGGCCTTCTCCGCACTCTGAAAGCGTTCGAGCTGGCTGTAGGCCTGGCCGAGCCTGAAATAAATGCCGGCATCCGTAGTGTCAATCGCAGCTGCCTCTTCGAGAAGGCGGCGGGCCTGGTGAGGCATTGATTTTTCCAGGTAAATGCCCGCCAGAAGGCGTATCGCATCCACCAGTCCTGGTTTCAGCTCCAGTGTTTTATTCAGTGCAATGATTGCCTCATCGTAGCGTTTCTCCATAAAGTAACTGCCGCCGATACCCAGCTGTGCCCAGTAAAACGTGGGCTCAGCAGCGAGCGCTTTTTTATATTCGGCACGCTTTGCATCCATATCGCTCAGGGTACGTCCGTAAAGGAAATGATACAAAGCCGACACGGGATTCTGTTTCAACATGTTTTCGTACATGGTGACAACTTCCTTCCCGCGACCCACGCTGCGGAAAGCGTCCATGTAACGAAGATGTGCCTGAATGAAATTGGGGTCGGCCTTGATTGCCTGGCGGAGTTTCTCGATCGTTTCATTGAACTTGTCCTGCTCTGCAAGCTGAAGACTCTCTTTGTAAAGGGAGATAGCGCGTGGATTTGAACTTTCAAGATTCTGTCCAGACAGCCTGAAGGGCGATGCAAGTACGAGGATTAGAGAGCAGGTGCATAAAAGAAAGTACGCATGTGGTCTGGTGCAGTTCAGGGTCTGAAACATCTTTACTCCTTGATCTTTAAACCTGGCGACCCGGAATGATAATACAAAGGTGAACTATAAGGCATTTTAATTTTAATACGAATCTTGAGCAATAAAAATGAAAAAAACTGTGTTTACTGTAATAGACGGAATGAAATGCAGAATCCATTAATTTTTTTCATCCCCTGTCATGTCGAGACCCTTCTGCTAGGCATTTGTTCCCAGTTCCCGGATCACCTCATTGACAATCGCCCTCGCCTCCTCGATATACGGAATCCAACTGCAGGAATCGATAATCGTCCCGGTGTGTACCGCAGAGCGCAGCTTATCGAGCATGTCCTTGCGGCCGGCCTTTTCCGCCATTTCCCAGGCGATCCGCAAAGCCTCATAGTCCTGGATTCCCTGGCGCAGCAGCTCCCAGCGCATGCTATCCAGTGGGCCGTCCTCGCCTGGATAGACAAAAAACATGTCCCCGGAGGGCCACTTGAAAAGCGGCTGGTTCCAGGGATCCTCCGGAAAGAGGTTCACTGCCCAGCGGATATAGCCGTCGAAACCGTATTTCCAGGCCAGCCAGGGAAGAAGCCTTGTCTCGCGCAGGGAGGAGAATATAAAGGTATTGGGATAATGCGGTCTGCAGGCCGTGTAGAAAGTCACATACCGATTTCTTTCTGCATGCATCTGCCTGACAACCGGTTCGATTTCTACCCAGCGGTTCCTGTCCTGAAACTCGCGGATGTGGAAAACGATCTCATCGGCCCACTTGTGCTCATTACCAGGGTAGCCGCCCGAGGAGGCGACCTTGAAATCCGGGGCCTCTGAGGCGATAAAATCAAAGATGACACGCATCACGTTTTCCGGCTTTTCATCGAACCCGAGTACGGCCTTGTCGAACCAGCCTTTTTCTTTCAGGTGCTTCCGCAGAACGGGCAGAAAAACGCTCCAGCACTCGCGCCAGAGCCGATCACCGACTTCCATTTCCGCTGTGCGGTACTCTCCGGTGGCAGTATCCAGGTAGCGGATGTCTGCTTTCAGAGTGCCGCCAGGACCCATGACCAGGGCGTAGAGGTCGATACTGCGCTTCACCCCGGCTTTCATCATCAGTTCCACATACCGGTCGAAGGCCGTAAAATCCCATTCAAATTTGTCTGCATTACCTGTTCCCGGTTCTCCCGGGTATTTCCACTCTACCATGGTATCATCGGCAAACCCTCTCACGCTGTCCCAGGGGTCATGGATTATGTGTGTCATGATCGCTTTCATTCCGTGGGCAGCGAAATTCTCTGCATAGCGCTCGAGAATCTGCCAGTGTTTTTCGCTCCAGAGCTTGACTTTGTGGGCATGCGCCACCGGTGTCGGGGACTGCCAGAGGTTGAGGTGAAAAGTCCAGTCCGGAGGTTCAGGGAGTACCGCGGGCAGCACCTCCACGGTTACAGTGAAATAAGCCCGGCCGCCGGATGATGCGGTTAGCTCTAAGTTGCCGACATAAATTCCGGCCTCGGTGTCCCGGGGAAGGTTTATGGTAAGCCAGACCGGCTGGGCCAGGTTTGCGTCCACATCCACAGAGTCGACCTCGAGAAGAGGGTCTGCGGTGAGAGTCATGGTTTCATCCACAGGCACGAAAGCGCCGAAACGCACACGAGCTAAGTATTCAGGCACTGCCTCCCCGTCCGGGCCGTAAAGCGTGGCTTTCAGCCCCTTGATATCCCGGTCGCTTTTGACCACCACCTGGGCCGAGAGCACCTCGCCTGCAAGCCCCTCGAGCATGATCATGCGCTTGCCGGGCTCCCTGGTGAAAGCTCCCTGGTAGGTGCGCACCTCTATCGGCGCAACCCAGGCCTGGAAACCGGCTTCCGGCTGCCCGGTTTCCCGGGCAGAGCCTCCAGAGATCAATGACAGGATGAAAACGCTGACAACAACCAGACTGGACATTTTAACCTCCGCAGGGTCATTGTGGTATGAACGTTTATTACCGGGGATAAAATGAGGAAATTCAATAATATCAACTCAAGGCGCGTTTAGCAAGTCAGGATGAAAGTTTCAATCCCGTTTTTCTCTGCGACAAATTTACGGGAAGAATGTTAGACAAAAAGATTGACAGCCAAAACCTGCACCCACATAATAATTTGGAGATTGAATCTTCTTTTGCAAGGAGAAAGAGTGTGAAAGTATATCTGGTAAGGCACGGCAAATCGGTTGCGCCTGCAAAAGATCCCTCTCAGCCGCTTTCCGAGGATGGAAGGGAGGAAATCCGCCACATGGCCCGAACCCTGGCGAACATGAACCTGAAAGTCGGCATTATCCTGCATAGCGGCAAGCTGCGCGCCGAGGAAACTGCCCTGGAGATTGCTGAGGTGATCAAGCCTGCAGGGGGAGTGAAAGAGGCCAAAGGGCTTGCTCCCAATGACGATCCAGCAGAGGCCATGGAGTGGATCGACACTGCCGGGGAAGACCTGATGATTGTGAGCCACCTCCCCTTTCTGGACAACCTGTTGGAAGAGCTCCTCAGGCCTGCGCAAGCAGAGGAGCTGCCCTCATTCGACAGCGGAGCTCTGATCGGAGTGGAGAAGGTGGGTGAGCAGTGGCAGATTTTCCGCCAGCTGGGCCCGAGGATGATTTATTAGGGGTTTAAATGTCGAGTCCGCGGGTGTCGCCTAATTTACGGGCATTCCGGCGCAGGTTCAAGCAGTAATTAAAAGTTTTCCCAGTAAATTAATAAATGACTTTTCACGCGGGCCTGCCGGTAAGTAGGGGCACGGCGCGCCGTGCCCCTAGTATGTTTTGCGGGTGCCTGCCCCCCTTAAACTACTGGTGTGTAAGCTTTCCAAGACTCTCCACTATTTCACGATAGCTCTTCTGGAGCTGGTAATGGTCGTTGGCATTGCGTTTCAGCACAAAAAACTGGATAGCAAGTACAATACAGAGCCCTGCAAATCCTGCAAGGGAGATGATGAACACGCCGGTAAGCAGAAGCTGCTCACCCTCCAAAGCGCCACTTCCGCCGCCGGTTCCGCCCAGGACAAGCTCTAGCATCAATCCCGCAAAAATGAGGATTCCAAACAGGAACAGTGCCGTACTGAGATACCCGTAAAACTTTATATCGCGGGCTGCCGTGTCGAAACTCAAACGATTGTGAAGTTTATGTTTTCCGATAAAGAACAGCGGCACGGCAAATGCTATCAGGAATGCAAATGGAAAGACTATGTGGGTAACAGGTTCCTGGTAATCCTGCGCAGGAGGAGGGCCGCCAGGATGGCCGTGCATAACCCATTCCCCACGCTCATTTTTTATCCAGGTATCCTCGGGGCCGGAAAATATCCGTGCCATGGCAAGAGCAATTACCAGTATAGCTATAATGGCACAA
>JAUVUV010000195.1 GCA_030604975.1 Candidatus Glassiibacteriota bacterium
ATATGCAAAAACCTAACCGGACATTACTGCCCTGACCCCCCTTTGTGAAAGGGGGGATTTACTCCTAGCATAATAAAAAGGCCGCCGGGCAATCAGTTCAGGCGGCCTTTTTTATTATTGCAAGGTGATACGGAATCGTTACTTCAAATTGTACTCCTTGATCTTCCGATACAGAGTCCTCTCACCGATCCCCAGGATTTTTGCAGCTTTCCTTCGGTTGCTGCCTGTGCCGGCCAGCACACGCGCGATAGCACTGCGCTCCACCTCTTTCATGCTCTGTGGCTTTTTCAGGGTGTCCTCTGTGTCCTCGAACTGCACGCTGCTGTACTCGGAGCTGTCCGCCTCCGGATGCCGGCTCTCGGCAGAGGCGCGTTCGCGTTTAGCAAAAGTGTCTTCGCCAGCCTCTGAATCCGGGGCATATGACGGCCGCCGGAAAATTTCCCGGGTGCCGGTCAGCAGCTGTTTTATTTCGCCGAATTCTTTCTGAAGGTTCAGCAGGGCGCGGTAAAGCATTTGGAACTCGATCGCATCCGCACCTCTTCCTTCACGTCTCTCCACCCCTGGGAAATGCACGGGGAGAAGCCGCTCGGGGCTGCCCCGGCGCAGTATCTGGTCAGGGATGTCCCGGGCACGAATCCGGCTGCCAAGCGAAAGCACGACCATTGATTCGGCCAGATTTCGAAGTTCGCGTACATTGCCCGGCCAGTCGTAGTTTTTCAGTATCTGGAGGGCTTCCTGGTCTATCCCGGCAAAAGTTTTGTTGTTCTCCCGGCAGAACTTCTCGATAAAGTAGTTCATCAAAAGCGGGATGTCCTCGCGGCGCTCCCGCAAAGGCTGAATCTGGATCGAAAGCACTTTGAGGCGGTAGAAAAGGTCGCGCCGGAAATTGCCCCGTTCCACCTCGTATTCCAGATCTTTGTTTGTAGCTGCGAGCATCCGCACATTCACCCGGATTTTGTTGCTTCCGCCAACCCGCATGAGCTCTCGTTCCTCGAGCACGCGCATGAGCTTGACCTGCACCGACAGTGGCATCTCGCCGACCTCGTCGAGGAATATTGTACCCTCCCCAGCGATCTCGAAATGCCCCTTGCGCAGGGAGGTCGCCCCGGTGAAAGAGCCCTTCTCGTGCCCGAAAAGTTCGCTTTCGAGCACGCCCTCGGCAATCGCCGCGCAGTTTACCGCAATAAAAGGTTTGTGGCGTCTGGCGCTCAGGCGGTGTATCGCCTGAGCCACCAGTTCCTTGCCTGTGCCGCTTTCTCCGAAAATCAATACTGTGGAGTTTACCTGCGAATACTGGGCGATCCTTTCTATCACCTCGCGCATCTCTGGTGTTTTGCCGATTATCCCGATACTGCCGATCAGCCTGTTGCGCTCAAGCATGCGGCTTACCGCCTGGGCTATTTCCTCCCCGTCCACAGGCTTTTCGAATACCTCATCCACTCCCAGAGAGTCGAAATAGCTCAGGTTCTCCGGCTCAGTGGGCTCGACCAGACAGACCACCCCCATATTTGCCGGAGCGTGTTTGATCCCCTTCAGGAAACGAAGGGTGCTCTGCTCGTGGATCCCTCCGGTGATAATCACCAGGGTAACGATTTCACCGGCTGCCGGTATTCTGTCGATCCGGGGCAGGCGGCTTATTTTTTTAACATGCATACCTTGTGAACTCAATACTCCGATCACGCGCGAGGCCGCCTCGGCATCGTTATCTGTAACAAGAATTCTGTAATCTGACATATCCATTTGATAATTCACCTCTAAGCAAATACGGTAGTTCTGACAAAATGGCAGATATTAATTTACCTTTTAATCCTTGAATTGTCAATAGATCAATGCGTTGCAAAACCGTACTGTCATTATGAGTTGGATAGAATAATGTTAAAATTTCAAAGAGGGAATGAAAGTGACAGCTTTTGAAAATCCACTTGAATAATGGCTCGGCAGTATTCCGCTAGCATTCTCATTGATTAACCGGTTAAATGTGATAAATTCCTATCTGAATGCAAACTTCCGGACGCAAACTCGGCATAACAAGCCCCCGGATTGTCTTGGATTGAAAATCGCAGACAGAACTTTAGCCACTCGCACTTCCTGAAAAATATTCCGTGTAACCTGTTAATTATAAATAAGATTAATCTATAACTTAAAGTATCGGTTTAAGAACTGAAAATCCAATATGGAATGAAAGTTTTATCCAAAGTCTAGTGAAAGATAAAAAAGGGGGTCTGGATGAGATATTCATCAGGTTTAGCCATGCTTCTGGCTATGGCGGTTTTGATCGATTCACTGCCGGCAGGCGATTCTCACGCTGGCAACCAGCCTAGGATCGGCTACGAATACTGGATTCCCGCCTCTGAGACTGATTCTGCGGGACAGCATGGGATTCATTTCAAGAAATTTATCAACGGCTCGGCGTACATGCCGAAATTCCCGTTCAGATTCCAGCGCTGGGACGAGCCTCAGCTCGGGGAACTGCAAGAACGGATGGGTCTCGAAGAACTGATCAAAGATGCATCCACTGAGTTTGAAATCGCTACCAGGATCGCGCACAAGGTCTGCAACCTCTGGGCCCATTCTGCCCCGGTTGAATACCCGAGCTGGAACGCCCTGAGAATTCTGGATGCAGTTGGACAGGGAGAGCAGTACTGGTGTACGTATAAACAGCTTCTGACCATGCAATGCCTCGCCTCGCTCGGCATTCACAGCCGGATTGTACCCTGCCACTGGCATCATTCTCTGGAGTTCTGGTCCAACGACTTTCGCAAATGGGTCGTAATGGACGCCTGGACGGCAAATTATTACCGCAAGGACGGTATTCCCCTGGGCTCGCTTGAACTTCACCGCTTAAGCCGTGAGACCGGCAGTGTGGAAGGTACAGGGGTATGGGAGATAAACATAAATCCCAACCGCTGGGAGCCTGAACGCACCCAGGACAGTGTGCTTGCCACCACTGACTGTTACCAGCATGTGCGCTACATCCCGCGCAACGATTTTCTCTCAGCGCCCCTGGAACCCAAGCCTGCTGGCGCACCCGGAGATTATCTGAAACCCAATAACCAGTTAAATGATCTAATCCAGACCGCCCTGATTCATATCGCCTGGTGGCATCCGGGTGACCCGCCAACTCTTGTATGCCCCATGGTAAGATACGAACAGGAGTACAATTTCCCGCTCAACGAGGTCGAGATAACTTTCTCCAGGCCGGCCACGCAGGAGGGTGTCCTTGACCTGAGCTTTGAAACCCACACGCCGGAGTTCGACAGTTATTTCAGGAAACTGGACGATGGCGACTGGGAGCCGTGCGGGAGCCGCTTTCTCTGGAAACTGGAGCCCGGCACGAACAGCCTGAAAGTAAAATCGCGTAGCAAGTGGGGCAGATTCGGCCCACCCAGTGAAGTGGTCCTGGAATACAGGCCGGAGGAACTTCGAGCGCCAGTTGTCGAAAGGCTCGAGATACCAGACCCGGGGTTTGAAAAGATCGGTGGCAATACGAAAAGCGGGGACGGTCAGCCCACCGGCACGTGGAAGATGGTCTACACTGACCAGTACCAGGAACCCGCTTTTTACGGCCCGGTGAACGAAAATCCCCATTCCGGCAAATACTGTTTCAAGATTGAACTCCGCACTCCACCGATCTATGCCAGGCTACAAAGCGGGAGGTTTCGGGTCAATCCTGCCTCGGATGTCACTCTCAGGGTCTGGCTCCGCGCTGACAAAGAAGCACGGGAGGTTACACTCTCAGTAAGCGATGTTACACGCGGAGGGCCGGGGAGTCAGGCAAAAGTCCACGACCGGGTGAGGGTGGGCACAAAGTGGAAACAGTACGAGCTGAAGGCCCGCCTTACTGCCCGGACAACCGAAGCTGCGGTAGGCGTGCAGGTCATGAAAGGCGTCTTGTGGATGGATGATTTCTCGATCACCGAAGACAGCAGAGCAGAGATACCCTGGTAAGATGGCCACCTCCGATTTGGGACGGAATAACGCTTTGTCTTTGTATTGACAGTGGCTACCTCTCAAGGTATCTTTTGATTAATATAATGGTTAGATGATTACATTGAAGGGGCCGGAGGTCCGCGCCCCTTTGCATTTTAATAAGGAATTTACCCTGAGAGACAATCTACGGTTAGCTTTCCTACCATAATCCGGAGAGAGTAATGGATATAGAAACTGCCGCAAAGGAACTGGGCGGGCTTATTGCGCAGACCCCGGAATACAAATATTACAATCAGGCTGCCAAGGACGTGGAGGGGGACAATGAATTGAGCGAATTGATGAAAGGTTTAAAAGAACTGGAGCAAAAAGTGCTGGAGGCCCAGAAAGAGGGAAAGAAAATCAGCGAGGAACTCAAGGCCGAGTACAACAGTTACATGGAGAAGGTTCAGGGAAAAACCAGGATACAGTCTCTCATCGCCACCCAGGAAAATTACCTCAAGATGATGAACAAGGTGAATGAAATGATTGCGGAGGGGATTCGCGAGGGCGCACAAAGTCGGATCATAACCGATGTCTGAGCTGGAAAATGAAAGAATCGCTCGCCACACCGGGCAGTCTCTATGTTGTCGCCACACCGCTCGGCAACCTGGATGACATTACCTACCGGGCCGTGGAACTTCTTAAAAAAGTACCGGTAATAGCCTGCGAGGATACCCGCCACAGCGGCAAATTACTCTCCCGCTACGGTAAAAAAGCCCGCCTGATCAGCTATCACGAGCACAACGAACAGACAGCAGCAGGCCGGGTTATTTCTCTGCTGCAATCAGGATTTGATGTCGCTCTTATTTCCGATGCCGGAACACCGGGTATTGCAGACCCTGGCTACCGGGTGGTGAAACTGGCACTGGAGCAGGGGCTGGATGTGGTTCCAGTGCCCGGCCCTTCCGCCCTGACAACCGCGCTGAGCGTCTCCGGCCTGCCCACGGACAGTTTCTATTTTGCCGGGTGGATCCCTTCCCGTAAAAAAGAACTCGAGAAAACTCTCGCCAATCTCTCCCCACTCAAGGCCACGCTGATTTTTTACTGTCCGGCCAGGAAAATAAAAGACGTGGTTGTCAAGTTCCGGCAGGTTCTCGGTAACCGTCGGGCTGTGGTCTGCCGCGAGCTTACCAAGATTCACGAGGAAATCCTCCGCGGTTCCCTTTCGGAGCTGGAAAAAACTCTCGCAGATAGAG
>JAUVUV010000116.1 GCA_030604975.1 Candidatus Glassiibacteriota bacterium
CCTGTTTCCCCCTTTGTTAAGGGGGATTAAATACTCAATCCCCTTTGTTAAGGGGGACTACTTACTGATTCCCCTTTGTTAAGGGGGACTACATACTGATCCCCCTTTGTTAAGGGGGACTACTTACTGATCCCCCTTTTTTAAGGGGGACTATTTATTGATCCCCCTTTTTTAAGGGGGACTGTTTACTGATCCCCCTTTTTTAAGGGGGCTTACATACTGATCCTCCGGGGAGTTACCCCGAAGCAAGCTTCGAGGAATTCTTTTCGATTAAATTTACTCCCAAACTGTCATACCATTCCTGCTCTCCAAAATAGTTTTTGATTTGATGTTTAATTTTCCCTGATATATTTTAAATTATTGGGCTGATTAACCAGCGTGAATATCAAGTTAGCTACTGGGAGATTACAATATTGATAAGTTTTCTTAATCCAATAGTATTGTTTGGCCTGGTGGCGGCTTCCGTGCCGCTGATCATTCATTTCCTGAGCCGGTTCCGTGCCCAGCAGCGCGAATTCAGCTCTCTTCTTCTTTTGCGTGAAGTGCAGAGCCGCAGCATGCGCAAGCTGAAAATCCGCCAGCTGCTGCTGCTAATCCTTCGCACGCTGATTATCGCGCTGCTGGTTCTTGCTCCAGCTCGCCCTGTGGTGCGGGGACTTTTCGGCACCGGGCCAGCAGACCACCTGCCAACAGCGGCGGTATTTATTCTCGACACTTCGGCGAGCACCGGATTCGTGCATGAAAAGGGGCCTGTGATATCTTTCCTGACCCAACGCCTGAAGCGGATCATGGGCTGGATGAACCCGGCTGACCGTTTCCGCATCCTGACCGCGAACGAGGGTTTCACTGCTGAGACTGACTCCTGGCTCTCGCCCGGGGAGGGGCCTGCGCAAAGTGTCTCCGTAAGCGAAAACATGGCTTCCAGCTACCGGAGTACAAGTCTTGGGGCAAGCCTGGAAGCTGCTTCGCGTCTGCTTCAGTCTGCCACCGATGTATCATCGCGGGAGGTATACCTTTTCACCGACTCTCAGAGTGGCTTTCTCGGGCCCGACAGCCTTCGCTTAGAAAGCGCATTTCCGGTGCGCTATTACCTGGTGGAGGCCCACGACCGGGAACCTTCAAACGTGGCGGTAGAGTCAGTCGGTCTGCCGGGAGAACTCGTGCTGCCAGGATCGCCGCTGAAAGTAACTGTCAGGGTGGCACATTTCGGCAATGGAGAATCGGCCCAGGTTTTCCCCCGCCTCTATCTTGATAATCGACTGGTAGGCCAGGGTGAAGCAGTGGTCGGTCCAGGTGAGAAAGAGTCTGTGGTGGTGGAAATCCCCCCGCTTGAGCCGGGCATATACGAACTTGCGGCTCAGATCGATGCAGACGGCCTTGCAGCGGATAACCAGCGCGCAATGCTGCTCAAGGTGCCCTCCCGTGTGAGAATGGTACTCGTGGAATCGCACCGCACAGAGCCCGATTACCTGGGCAGTGCCCTCGAGGTGTTGGCCAAGGGCCCCTCGGCGCCAATCAAACTGGACAGAAGAGCCACACTGCCATTAGCAACATCTGAGTTCGCCGGAGCAGACCTTTTCATTATTCACGGTGTTTCTTTCCAGGCGAGTCAACTTGGCACATTCCTCGCCGAGGTAACAAGACGCAAAAAGGGACTTTTTATTATACCATGTGCGAGAGAACCGGATGAGCAAGTCCATGCTCGGAGTTTCAACTCTGTCGCCGCAAGATTCGATTTACCGTTAGAGTTGGGGGGTATCACCAGTTTTGGGAAAGGCGGATTTGACAGTCCTGAAATGCCACGGACGGCCGCCGCCTCAGGCGCCGTGTTCGCTTCTGTTTTCGATGCCATCCCGGGGCTGGAAAAGCTCAAGGTTTTCGCCCTGCGGCGCCTGCCGCCCTTGCAGGGCGGGACCGCGGGGAGCGGTCAGGCGGCGGCCGGTGCCTGGGATCTGCAAACAAAGGGCGGTAATACTTTACTACGCCTGATACGACGTGGCAGTGCTAACGTACTTGTTGCAGCGAGCGATCTAGCCAACCCGAATGAATGCGAGCTTCCGGGAACACCGCTTTTCGTGCCTCTGCTACATTCACTTATCATGATTTTGGCGGATCAAGGACCAATGGTTAATCCAAATCTCAGGGTGGGTGAGAAAGCTACGATATATTTCAGAGGAAACGTCAACACCTCGAGCATGGAAATCCACGGACCGGAAGAGACCCGTTTTCTGCTCCCGCCTGGAGAGTATGAAAAAATCGAGTTCAAAGAGACAGATTTGCCGGGAGTATACCGGATATATGACAGCCAGGAGATAGTCGAGGCTTTCTGTGTCGGTCTTGATCCAAAGGAGGCAGACTTAAGATTTGAAGAAAAAAATATCATTAAGGATAGTTTCGTTGATAATGAATTGAAAATTATCTCGGCTGAGGAGGATCTGGAAGGCTCGGTATTCCTTTCGCGCTGGGGGGTGGAAATCTGGCCTGCTCTCCTGGTGCTGGTGCTGGGATTGCTGGTTGTGGAGCAGGTTCTTGCCAACAGGAAAGAGGATGAGGACTAACATGCCGGCGGAGAACCTTAAAAGATTGCTCAAGCTTCTGGACGGTTCAAAGGCCTTTCACAAGGCACAGGATTATCTGTCTGGCGATAAAGCCGACTTGCGGCTCGGTAACATGTACGGGTCTGCAAGAAATTTTGTCGCGGCAGGCCTTTACATAAACCGCAAGCGCACTGTGCTCTATGTGACCAGGGGATCAAAGCAGGCGGAGAAAATTGAGGCTGACCTGGCAAATTTCCTGCCAGAAAGCGAGGTCCGCAATTATCCTCAGTGGGAGATTTTGCCTTACGAGGAGTCTGCCGCAGAGCCTGGTATCACAGGCCAGAGGATCGAGGCCCTGCTTGGATTGATAGATAGCCGTCCTGGAATAACAGTAGCGTCGGTGCGCAGTCTGATGCAGCGCATTCCCCCACCCGAGGCTTTCATCGACAAGGTCCGCACTCTAAGTACCGGAGCCGAGATAGACCTGGAAGCTTTTCTTGCCGACCTGGTAGACATGGGTTTCAAGCGGGAGGCAATGGTTGAGGAGGTTGGCACATTTAGCCTGCGGGGAGGAATACTTGATATTTACGGCTATGGGATGGAGAATCCTGTCCGGATCGAACTGTTTGGTGATGAAATAAGTGAGATTCGTTTTTTTGAGATCGCGGACCAGCGCTCTGTCGGGCAGTGCAAAGAGGTGGTTGTTCTGCCGGTAGCCGAGCCTTTAAGTTGGGAGAGGTTTCCAGAAGGCGAGAATGGGAAACTTTCCAATATATTCGACTATCTGGACAAGGACAGCCTGATCCTTTTCGATGAGTACGATACCATAATCGAGCAGGCGGAACGTTTTATGAAGGAGGTGGAGGGTTTTTACGAGATGGCGGTTGAGCGTCGGGGAGCGATTTTTCACCTGCCGGCAGAACTCTACGTATCACCTGAGGAACTGGGAAAAAGGTTGAAATTGTTTTCCTGCGCCGACTTTTGCTCCCTTTACCAGCGCACTGACAGGAGAATTTGCTTGCGATTCGACACCAGGGAACCCTCGGCTGTTAATCGCGATATGAACATACTTCGGAGCAGGCTGCGTAAAGAGAGTGAAAGCGGCAGGCAGAGCTATATTCTCTGCGACAACAAGGGACAGTTAGACCGGCTGGAGGAACTTCTCGGCGAGACAGGCAAGCTGGTCAGACTCACTCTCGGTAGCCTCGAAACCGGTTTCGTGTTCGGCGAGATCGGTCTTGTCATTTTTACCGACCACGAGATTTTCCGCCGCTTCCGCCACGTGCGCGCCCGTCGGCGCTACAAGCGAGCCCCTGCTCTGGAGAGCTTTTCCAACCTTAAAGAGGGTGATTTCGTGGTGCATATCGATTACGGGATCGGCCGCTACCGCGGGATGAAAAAGATCGAAACAGAAAATATCACAGTGGAGTGCCTCTGGCTCGAATATGCTGATGGTGAGTTCCTCTACGTGCCGGTGGACCAGTTGTCGCTGGTTGAGCGATACACCGCTGAGGGCGGTGCGGTGCCCACGGTGCACAAAATCGGGGGGGCGCAATGGGCCAGGGTGAAAGCCAGGACAGTCAAGGCAATCGAGGATATGACCGAAGAGCTTATCGAGTTTTACGCCTCGCGGGAAGTTCATGGCGGATTCGCCTTCTCTCAGGACACAGACTGGCAGCGAGAACTGGAGGAGTCCTTTGTCTATGAGGAAACACCGGACCAGGAAAAAGCGATTGAGGAGATCAAGCACGACATGGAGGACAAATCCTGCATGGATCGCCTGCTGTGCGGTGACGTTGGTTTTGGCAAGACCGAGGTTGCCTTGCGTGCGGCGTTCAAGGCTGTCCAGGACGGTAAGCAGGTGGCTATACTCGTTCCCACTACCGTGCTTGCCCAGCAGCATTTCATAACATTCAACCAGCGACTTGCCGATTTCCCGGTGAAAGTGGAAACACTCAGCCGTTTCAAAAGACCGGCAGAGCAGAAAGAGATCCTGAAAAAGCTTGTATTGGGTGTGATAGATGTGATTATCGGCACTCATCGTTTGCTAAGCAAGGATGTCAAGTTCAAGGAACTGGGGCTTTTGATAATCGACGAGGAGCAGCGTTTCGGCGTTCGGCAGAAAGAGAAGCTGAAGAGACTTAAGCTTTCAGTGGATACCATGGCGATGACCGCCACTCCCATCCCCCGAACGCTGCACATGAGCCTGATGGGGATCAGGGATCTCTCGCTGATCAACACCCCTCCCCAGGACCGGCTGCCGATCCTGACCCAGATCTGTCCCTTCAGCGAGGAGGTGATCGCTGAGGCTGCTCACCGCGAGCTTGCCCGCGACGGCCAGGTGTTTTTCGTGCACAACCGTATCGGCTCGATATACTCTGTCTACGATCTTCTTCGCCGGCTAGTGCCCGAGGCACGGATTGGGGTGGCCCACGGGGAGATGCCTGAGCGAGAACTCGAGATCACGATGCGCCGGTTCCAGGAACGTGAAATAGATCTTCTGCTGAGCACGATGATTATCGAGAACGGGCTTGATTTCCCCAACGCTAATACGATTATAGTCAACCGCGCAGATCGATTTGGCCTGAGCCAGCTTTACCAGTTACGAGGACGTGTGGGGCGCAGCTACCACCGCGCTTACGCTTACCTTCTCGTTCCGCCCAGGCGTCTGATCACCGATGAAGCGATAAAGCGATTGCGGGTTCTCGAGGAGTACACGGAACTGGGCAGTGGATATGAGATTGCTATGCGCGACCTCGAACTTCGGGGTATGGGCAATATCTTGGGAAGTCAGCAGCATGGGTTTATCAACGCCGTGGGTTTCGACACTTATCTCAAGCTTCTCAAGGATGCAATAGCCACCCTTCAGAGCGGCCGGCCCAAGGTGGAGGCTGCTCCTGCAGCCAAGATTAATCTCGATCTCCCCGCTTTTCTGCCCGATGATTACGTTCTGGACAGCAAGCAGAAACTCGCCCTGTATCGTAAGATCTCGCATGTGGAGGCGATAAACGAACTTGAGGAGATAGCCCGTGAGCTAGCTGACCGCTATGGCAGCTTGCCTTCCGAGGCACTTGGACTGCTCGCCAAAACCAGGCTTAAAATTTACGCCTCGCGTCTGGTTCTGGAGGCGGTCTTTATATCCGAAAGCTACTGCAAACTGGATTTCGGCCGCAAGATAAAATACCGTCTCGCACCGATATCGAACGTCCTGAAAGATATCGAAGGGGAAAAGAAGATATTATCGCTCGACCCACTTTCAATAATCCTCAAGCCACCGACGAAAAGCGCCGCTTTAGAAAAGATCACAGCTGCGCTATCCCGAATGTCAGAAGAACCGGCAGCCTATATCGAAGGCTCATCCGGTATAGCCTGAGAACTGAGGCCAGAGTGACCAGGGCGATCGAATCCGTTCCTTTTATAATAATTTGTCGATTGTCCGATACACCACCCGGCAGATACTTTGCATTGATTTTCCTATCGAGGTGTTACTCCTACAGCCACATTTTTTTCCTGCCAACTGCAAAAATATTTATCCGTAAAAAAGATGAATGTTTTTGAACCTTTGTTGGGGGAATTCAGTGATGATCCTATAAGTATTTTTAGGATTTGATGTTCCCTCCCCGCCAGTCTTTAACTTGATAAGCTTACCACTTGGAAGCCATCGATGGCACATCACAGATGAAAGGGACTTTTTTATATGAGCACCTGAGAAAATAGGCACTTTTTTAGGTTTTATGTATGAAAGTGCTCGATTCCGCACACCTTTTTCCTTACAATATCTCATTCCAGCTCATATCTCCAATAAAACCAATGAGTTAGAAATAGTTGAGATTATGGCATTGATAGTGTTAAAAAACAAATTACTGTGTCAAAAGTTCGACTGACCGTATAGATATTATCTTAGCCTTTTTCAGAGGGTCTGCCAGTTTTGGAGAGAAAAAAACAGCATCGTTTCACTCTGATTCTAATGGTCGAAATACTCCCGGATTGCCCATCCGATTTATAGAGTTATACAAATCAGAGTGGGGAGATTTGCGGTTAATCCTGCAGCCATATTTTTTCCTGCCAACTGCAAAAATATTTATCCGTAAAAAAAGATTAATATTTTTGAAACATTGGCACGTATCCTGCAGTATAACTTTTATAGAAGCAGCAGCCACAGCTATAATAATTTGGACCTAATCTCGAGGTGGTAAAATGAAGAAAGCAATCTCAATGGCCATGGAACTGCTGGGACACAAGCTGCGCTTTGGTTTTCAGATCGAGCCGGACGGCCATGACGTTTTGAGAAGGCGGAACGAAAAAGTCGTGCGTGACTACGAGCAGGGTTATATGATTAAACGCCTTGCCGAGAAATATAATTTGACTGAAAACCGC
>JAUVUV010000398.1 GCA_030604975.1 Candidatus Glassiibacteriota bacterium
AGCTCGTGGCCCGTGCCCTGTTCGTAATGGTGGACCAGCTTCCACTCTCGGGTACGGATCATCCGCATTTGCGCATGGGGCTGGTAATGGTGCTGGTTGTAGATCAGGTAAAGCTCATCGCGCCAGACAGTCTGCTTCCCTCCCAGCAGCGGCATCATGTTCAATCCTTCAAGCAGCACTCCTGGCCGCCGCTTGAGTCCGGCAACCTCGAGCAGGGTAGGGAAATAATCTATTGAGCTGACCGGCTTATCGCAGACCGAGCCGGGGCGTACCACTCCGGGATAACGGATAATCAGCGGAACCATTGCCGAGGTATCGAACATGTTGGGCCGGGTTTTGCCTGTGGCCAGAAGGCTGCCGTTGCCTTTGTGCCACATGCCGTGATGGCCGATATTATAGCCGTTATCTCCAGTAAAGATGATTATCGTATCATCCAGCACACCGAGGTTCTCCAGCTCAGCCAGGATTCTGCCCAGATTGCGGTCAACCGAGGTGATACTTGCATAGTATTTCTCTGTAATTTTCCGGATGCGCTCCTCCGGCACGCCCTCCACTTTCGGCACGGTAAGCTTTTTCCCCAGGTAGGGCTCCCAGTCCTGCTCAGGCACAGGAACGTAGGGAGCATGTGGCCGGAATGGATGGAAAAAAAGCGCGAAAGGCTGCTCGCGGTAAGTGCGCAGAAAAGCGAGGGCGAAATCCGCCAACACGTCTGTCAGCCCACCTTTGTATTGCTTTGTCATTCCGTTTTCAAGCAATGTCGGATCCATCATTTTTACAGAGCCTCTCAACCCGCCTGCGAAATAATCGAACCCCCGGTTGGTGGGGTAGTATGCAGGCTTCGTGTGACCGAGATGCCATTTGCCCACAAGACCGGTCCGGTAACCGGCCCTTTTGAACTCCTCAGCGAGAGTGGGCACATTTGGCGGCAATCCCACAGGCTCCCTGACCCCGATCCAGTCCTCCACTCCCACCTGATGATTATAACAGCCTGTCATCACCATTGCCCGTGACGGCGAACACACCGGACAGGTGAATGCACGGGTGAATTTTATCCCTTCTGCGGCAAGACGGTCCATATTGGGAGTGTGAATCTCGGTATTCCCGTAGGCGCCGACACCCCACTGAGCCTGATCATCGGTGTTGATAAACAGAATATTCGGCTGTTTGCCGGCCGGGGAGGTTTTCGTCCGTGCCCGGCTGCTTTGCGCGGAGGAAATCAGGGCGCCCGCGCCGGCAGCTGCCTGCCTGATAAAACCCCTTCTACTTAAATTTTTCATCAGCTTTTCTCCTGTTCTGGAGGATCTTCAACCAGCGTAATCTCCTTTTAATCTTGTTTATTATAACAGTCAACCAGGGAATTTTTCAACATGGGGCGGGATTTTTCCAGCAGAATCAATGCTAAGATTGGAAAATATCCTGCACTTCCAGTTTTTCGCGAAATCCCTTTGTACGGATTGCCAGGTAAATGATCCCTACGGCCAGCCACATGCCACCGATTGTGAATGTCAGCCTGGGAAGGCTGAGCCAGATGGCTGAACAGGCAATAACTCCCACAGCCGGGGGAAGGAAATTTTTCAGAAAAGATTTAACCGTCTTTTTTTCCGCTTTGAAAAAATACTCGCGTATCGAGGCCGCATTTACCAGGATGAATGCCAGGAAGGCGCCGAAATTAATCAGGTGGGCGCACTTATCATAGGTGAGGACATTCGCCCCTGCCAGAGACATCAAACCGATTAAGATTATGTTATACGAGGGCACTGCAGAGGTACTGCTCAGGTGGCCGAAAAATTTTCTCGGGAGTATTCTGTCTCTCCCCATACCGTAAAGGATGCGTGAAGAACCGGTCATTCCTGTTACGCCTGAACCGATGTGTGCCACCAGCAGAATAAACGCAATTGTGACTTCCAGTATCCCTCCACCGACCAGATTGGCTACCCCGATCATCGCCTTTTCGATTGCGTTTTCAGCTCCGAATTTGGCGGCCATGTCCTGAAGGAAGGCAGGCCATTGATGCCACGGTACCGAGGCCTGCGCCAGGTATACTTGGGCTCCGCTCCAGATACCGGTGATCAGGCAGGTGAGCACGGTTGCCAGCAGAATGTTCCTTCTCGGGTTTTCCACCTCTTCGGAAAGTGTTGTCAAACCGTCGAACCCGATATATGTCAGCGCAGCCAGTGCGGTCCCCCTGGCCATAACAGGCCATGAAAAAGACGATTTATGATAAAAAGGCTCAATAGTAAATATCCCGCCGGTTCCTTTTGTGCTCGCGATATACCTTATCGCCGCGGCCATAAACCAGAAAACCACCACACTCATCACAATCATCAGAAACCAGTTTACCCGGCTTGTCGCCTTGATTCCCCTCAGGTTCAACCAGGTAAATCCACCGGCAAAAAAGACAAACCAGATTCTGGTGGGAATAGCGGGTATCATATGGTGGGCGGCAATACTTGTATAGATCGTGCAGATAGTCGGGACGATCAGGTAATCCAGGAACATGGTGAACCCGGCGACAAATCCCAGATACGGGTTGAGGCCGCGGCCGACATACGTATACGCCGAACCTGCCGCCGGGTAGCGGTTCGCCATTCTCCCATAGCTGATCGCGGTAAATATTATCGCGGTCATTGCAAGCAGAATAGCGGTAACTGCATGGCCTGCTGAATTTCTGTTGGCAAAACCGAACAGAGCCATCGGCGCCACCGGCTGAATCAGAATGATTCCATAGATAACCAGGTCGCTGAGAGTAAGCACGCGGCGGAGCTTGACACCTGAATTGGCTGAGTTCTGTGGCATTATTATTATTCGATTCAGGTATAAATTGCAGTACCAGAATCCAATCGTTTTTTAATCTGCGATTTCAAAGCTTCCTCTCAGGCGGATATCCTGGCTCAAGGCGCCGGTCATGACATCGAACCGGTTCGGGAAAGGAAAAAACATTATCCAAATCTTATTTCACTCTCAACGCTGATAGCCGGTCCTGGCACTCGAGGGCACAGGCCTGAGCCTGCCGAGCATTTCATTCAGGCCGACTATCGCCTCCACAGCCAGGTGTTCACCGGCTCCCACGGCCGTATAAGCAACCTCGTCATTTGCTCCGTAGCCCCCCCTGGCAGCCCCCTCGATAGTGGGGAAATAGCCGAAACTTCCGTTGGTGTAACCGGCAAC
>JAUVUV010000201.1 GCA_030604975.1 Candidatus Glassiibacteriota bacterium
CAAGTCTAAGAAGCAGGTCGAGTTTTTCTCTTTTACTTTCGATAAAATCCTGCCAGGCATCCCGGGTCAGCCTGGTATCCGGGGCGTTCAAAAGCCCGGTCAATTCATCGACCGCCCTGATACTGCTCATATAGTTTTCCAGCTGCTGTCTGTTCCTGTTCTGGAGCGAACCCAGGGACATTCCGCTGATCATCAGCGAAAGGATTAACAGAGCGAAAACAAGCCCGCCGAAATTTCCGGTGTCAGGCGAAATCCACTTGCGCCAGAAAAAAAGATAAAATGGAATCGCAGTTAGAAAACCCCCGCCGAGAACCCCCATGAACGCTTTCAGTCCTTTGACTTCTGTCAGCACAAGGCCTGAGGAGCGCAGCACGACCACAAAGAGCATTGCCCCGAAAAGGGTAGCCACAAAAAGGAGAAGGCTTTTCCTTTTGACTGTGGAAGAGGCCTCATCCCAGCGGACATTTTTGATCAGGTAAAGGATTCCCACCAGGAAAGCCAGGGCAAAAGCAGCCTCGCCGACAATAGTCATTGTCACGTGGATTTTCAGCCAGTAGGACTGAAGTGCCGGGACCAGTGTCATCTCGAGATGCTTGGGGTAGAGTCCTGCAAAAACCACCGCCAGGAAAAGCCCGGGCGAGATACAGGCACCGATAAATATACTGCGCATCCTGTACATTACGATAAAGTACAGTACTGCAACGCACCAGGCGAGAACGCTGAGATACTCATAGGAGCTACTGATCGGGATCCGGCCCTGGGCAATCCAGCGGGAAACGATTGTGGTGGTGAGGCTGGCGAACCCGATAATGATAAACACGTAGGCAAGAACCAGCAGCCTCCCCCCGGCTTTGCTTCCCTCTTTGGGATAAAGGTTCAGAAAATGAGCGATCATCCCAGCGAAAAAGCTCCAGAGCGTGATCCTGAATAATGTTGCTTCCATATTTCAACCTTTGTTTTTTAGGGAATTATTATTATGCCGCACACTGACGGCAAAATCAGCTCCGGGAAATTTTTCTGATCTTTTCTCCCAGACTCTTGAACTCTGCGAGGAACGGCTGTTTCCATTTATAGGAGGTTCCGGCCAGGTAAACCCTGGAGCCTGAATCTTCCGGTTTTACCATCACCCACATCTGGCGGTGATTTACATAGAAAGACAGCAGCACGCCGGCCACCATCAGGGCAAAACCGATCCAGATAACGATCTGCGAGCGGTGAGTGCGAACGGTCAACCCTGTTATGTAAGATTTCCCGTAATCACCCATGGTAACCGAGTATAAACTTTGCCGGCGGTGGCTGAACTCGGGGAAATTCTTGAAAACCCAACTTCGGGAAAGCTCCTCGCCGCCCCGGTTAATCACCACCTGTGCGGCCGGGTTTGTGTCATCGCCGGGCTGGCTGGTTACCTGGCCGTCGCTGCCCAGCTTGAAACTGCCGACAAAACGCTCGATTCTGATCGAGTCGCCCGAGGTGCCGATTGGGATCGCATTCGCTCCTGGCTTGACTTTCAGCGAGTATCGCCGGGAGTTAAGGCTGTCGCTGGAGACCACGCTGAGATCGACCCATTGCGCCCCTCCCCCACCTGGAGAATACGAACTCTGGTAAAAATATACTCCTTCATGAATCAGGGGATCATTGACCTTGATCGAGTAAGAATAAAGCTCTTTTTCTTCCTCCTCAGGGCTGAGCACCGTGACCATGGAAAGATAGGCTTTGGGCCTGCCCTGCGATGTAAAAAGAGCGTCGAACTTTTCAAGCCTCACGCGGAACTTTTTCCCGACTGACAGATTTTACGGCAGCCTGCGCCAGTCACTTTTGCGCACAACCCGGTCCGCGATCATCAAGGGGGAGGATGTTCTCTGGATACCGAAAGCACCGGCCAGCCGATCCGCCATAACTTCCAACTGGTAAGCCGGGCTGGCTATATAGCTCAGATTCGGGATCTCGATGACCTCTCCGGGCGCAAGCCACTGGAAATGCTCGAAAGAAAGCATATAGGCGATAGCCGCACCGATAATGATAATCACCATGCTGATATGGGTAAAAAACGGGCCGAAATGGCTGAGGGCACCCCGCCTGGCGTATAGCAGATGGTTGTTTTGATTCTCAGTATGGCTGTAGGATACCTTATACCCTGATCTCTCGAATATTTCGCCCACAGAGCCGATGGCCTGTTCAACCGGGAGTTCGAGTTTAATTATACGGTTGTTGCTTTGCTTTCGGTATTTTTCCTCACCATCGAGAAAGTTCACCTTGCGCACCATGCTGACAATCATTCGCAGGCGCTTGACCGAGCAGACAGTAATATTAAGGCAGAGCAACATCAGAAAAAGGTAGTACCACCAGACCGTGAATACGTGATCCAGTCCGAGAAAGACGAAAATACCGCCCACGACAGAGCCGTATTTACTCAAGTATAGTTCCGGGAGACTGCCGGTGAAACCATTGGGAAGAAACTGCGGCAGCAGCACCCCAACGAGGCTGACAATGGTGAGAATTATCAGCAGGAGCACGGCGAATTTCATCGATTCCATCAGGCTCCAGAACAGGTCTGTCAAGCCCTTTTTCCTCTCTTTACTTTTCAAAGACTTTCCTCTTTCGCTGAATTATACATAGCGACTTAAATAACTGCGAATATTATAGAGTATGAAAAATATTAATTTTCTGACTACTGTCTCCTCAAACACGATTGTCTATCAATATGTATTAAATCTGAAATTGTAGTTATGCGCTATAATTTATGACGCTATGTATAAATGAATCATCGCTCGCGGGTTCCTTTATATAAATGCGAGAAAAGGCTTATTTGTTACAATTTTGCCAACTATTCTGAAGCCTGTTTTACACCCATTCAATAGTCGCCGGGGGCTTGCTGCTGATATCATAGACCACACGGTTCACGCCGTTCACCTCATTGATAATCCGGTTGGATACACGGCTCAGTGTTTCCTGGGGCATACGAAACCAGTCTGCAGTCATCCCGTCGCGGCTGGTCACTGCGCGAAGTGCGATCACGTTGTCATAGGTGCGTTCATCTCCCATCACCCCAACACTCTGAACCGGAAGAAGCACTGCGAAGGCCTGCCAGATCTCATCGTAGAGGCCGTCCCGCCTGATCTCGGAGATGAAAATGTCATCCGCCTGGCAAAGGATATCCAGACGCTGGCGTGTCACCTCGCCAAGCACTCTCACCGCCAGCCCCGGACCGGGGAACGGGTGGCGGCCCACTATCTCCTCAGGCAGGCCGAGCTCCTGTCCAACTGCACGAACCTCGTCCTTGAACAGCTCGCGTAACGGCTCGATAAGATCGAGGTTCATTTCCTCGGGCAGGCCGCCCACGTTATGGTGAGTCTTGATCGTGGCCGAGGGGCCTTTTACCGAACCCGACTCGACCACATCCGGGTAGAGCGTGCCCTGAACCAGCCAGGATACCTCACCCAGCCTGCGGGCCTCTTTTTCGAAAATGCGGATAAAAGTCTCGCCGATGATCTTGCGCTTGCGCTCCGGGTCGATTACGCCGGCCAGCGCGTTGAGAAACTGATCCGCGGCTTCCACTGTGGTCAGGTTTATCCTGTGATGAACCCTGAATGTCTTTTCTACCGAAGCAGCCTCGTTCTTACGCAGAAAGCCGTGGTCAACGAAGATGCAGGTAAGATTGTCGCCGATCGCCAGGTGAACCAGGATCGCAGCCACGGATGAATCCACTCCCCCGCTGAGAGCACAGATAACTTTATCGTTTCCCACTTTCTCCTTGATACTCCGCGTGGTCTCCTCGATAAATGAGCTCGGTGTCCAGTCGGGATTGCACCCGGCCACGGAGAACAGAAAATTCGCAATCACCCGGCAGCCGAGTGGAGTATGCGCCACTTCAGGGTGGAACTGCACCCCGTAGATTTTCTTCTCCCGGCTGCCGATTGCGGCCATTGCACAGTTCTCCGTGTCGGCGAGCAGCCAGTAGCCCACCGGCATCCCGTCCAGTGAATCGCCGTGGCTCATCCAGACCTGGATCTCGCCTTCCTTCTCAAAGCCTGCGAACAGGTCGGAGAAATCCTCGATCCTGAGCATCGCTTTGCCGTATTCGCGTTTCTCGGCCCGCTTGATCAGGGTGTTTTCGTAAGAGCCGATTAGCTGCATCCCGTAGCAGATACCAAGCACTGGAACGCCCAGGGAAAAGATTCTTGGGTCACACTTGGGAGCGCCTTCGTCGTAGATACTCGCCGGGCCCCCGGAAAGAATTATCGCCTTGGGCGCGATCTCGAGCAGAGTGTCCACGGAAACCGAATAAGGCAGAATCTCGCAATACACTTGCTGCTCGCGCACGGCACGGGCGATCAACTGGCTGTACTGGGCGCCGAAATCGAGGACTATCACTTTTTCCTGTCTGATCATTCGTGCAGACCTTTTAATCGAGAAAAATTCCCTGATAAGAGAAATGCTTGTGAAATCACCGTTTATTTCTACAAGATGAAGTTTATTAAACACACATCTGTAATCGAGTTCCAACCCTTTTGCTTCATCAAGAGCAGAATTGAGTGCCTCTTCATCCAAAGGCAATTTATTAGAGTCTTTTAGTTGATAATCCGATCCTTTTTCTGTGAAAAGATCAAGAGCCAGGTGAGGGATAAATTTAATATCTTTTCTTAAATGGAGCTCCAGCACGTCTTGATACAGATCGTCATGCAGCCTGATAACTTGATTGTTGCCCTGTTTTAAAACCAGTAAAAGCTAATTGTCCCAAGATGTTTCAATTCATAGGCTGGATCGTATTTCTTCATGAACCGGTCGATCTTTTCTGTATCGATATCCGGGAAATGTCCCAGCCCGTAAAACATCAGCCACTTTTGCTTGAAAATAATAAATTAATCAAAGATAAGACATCTTTTTGATCCTATTTCTTGAGGCGTTAAGAATGCGAAAGTTTTTTCAGCAGCGCCAGAAGGTCGAAAATGTCCACCTTGCCGTCGCCGGTCAAATCGTATTTTGATGCATCTTCACCCGCAGGCACCCCGGAGGAAATCA
>JAUVUV010000182.1 GCA_030604975.1 Candidatus Glassiibacteriota bacterium
AGATGCGCCGGCCCCCAAGTCTGGTTGTACAGCCAGTCGCCGTACATCAGGGTGATTTCAGGTGTGTTGGTGTACCAGTACAGCCACCTGCCGAGATAGTCGCCGAATTTTACTCTCTCTTCAGGTGTCATAGCATCGTATATCCAATCGAAAACAAGAGCATAATAGCCAAAATGTTGGTTTCCGAGATTGGATAGGATTCTCCCGTCGCCCCAGAAATCAACTACCGCGCGGGCGTACGTTTCCGCCGTTTCATTGCCCAGCTCGCGCTCCACCAGGTAAACGATCCCGCAGCAGAGAAGTTCGTACGGAGCGTGCCACTGGCTGGTGGGTTTTTTCAATACCCCTGTCTGGAGAAAGTAATCCGCCTCCTGCTTCATCAG
The DNA here is from genome assembly GCA_030604975.1 of Candidatus Glassiibacteriota bacterium. Taxonomy (GTDB): domain Bacteria; phylum Gemmatimonadota; class Glassbacteria; order GWA2-58-10; family GWA2-58-10; genus JAUVUV01. The sequence goes on from JAUVUV010000182.1 coordinate 384, forward strand.
GGCGTAATCGCCGGCCAGAAGGCCGTCCCCATAGGCTTGCGAGGCCAGCTCAGGAAGCATCGCCTTGTTCACGAACATCAGGGGATGGTCGCCCAGTTGATAGTCGGCGCCTAATGGCCGCAACAGGACAAAAATCGTCAATAGCAACAGAGATAACGGTTTCATCCTTTCTCCCCGTGACTGATTAGATGGATCAAGACCATGATTTCAATCGCCTATCGCAGGAAAGATTTCAAGAAAATGATATCTTATTCAGGCAACGCTTATTTTTGTCTTTATTAATTTTAAACGAATAGATAAGGAAGAACAAATAAATATTCTCATAGCAAATGGAGATTGTTAAGATACAGACTCCATTCCGATGCAGTTTATTGTAAAGATAAAAGAATAACTATGTGGCAAAAGATACTTGTTGATCATAGTATATTGATCATTGTTGACACATTTCACCGTCTCTGCTAACTTCCTGCCTGTCAGTCAGCCACTGCTTTTCAATCAATGGGAATATTGCAGAAGGATGTTCTTTGCTGAATTATAGATTCGCTTTCGGAATTGCGCTTTTCGCTTTCTGCTGCACCTCTTTTCCCTCTGCTGGACTGTCCCAGCAGGAAGTTGCCGCCCGCACAATTTCCGCTCTGCAAGTCGAAACTGCCCCGGAAGTTGACGGGCTGCTGGAGGACTCCTGCTGGCAGAAGGCAGACTGGCAGGGCGGGTTTTTCCAGCTCAAGCCTTCACCAGGAGAGCCCGCCCGGGCAGCAACCCGGGTGGCTGTGGCCTGCGATCAGCACAACCTTTATGTTGCCTTCCGCTGTTTCAATCCCACAGGCCCTGCTGCCAACTCCCTGATCAACCGCCGTGACGGCAACATGGACCAGGACAACGCTGTCACCCTCTATCTCGACACTTTCCATACCAGGAGAGACTGTTATTACTTCTCCACAAATTCTCTCGGCATCCAGGTGGACGGCCGTATCGGCGAGGATGGCCGCTCCAACGACAAGAGCTGGGACTGTGTCTGGAGAGTGGCTGCGCATGAGGACTCTGCCGGCTGGACAGCCGAAATGGCGATCCCGGTGAGCGAGATCCGCATCCCGCAAGGTTCCAGCCAGCCGTGGGGAATCAATTTCCGGCGGAACTATCCCGAATACTTTGAGACAAGCTTCTGGAGTGAAAGAGACAAGGCCTGGCGGGTTTCCCAGTCCGGAGACCTGGTGGGCCTTGCCGGTTTCAAGAAAAGCTTTTCCGTTGCTCTTTATCCCTATATTGTGGGCCTGGATGCCAATGTTCCTTCTCTTGGCAGGAAGACAATCTATTCATCCGGGAGCACCGAGGTGACCAGTGGCGCCGACCTTCGCCTGAATCTCGGCTCAGCGGCCAACGGCAACCTGACCTGGAACCCGGATTTCGCCACTGTAGAGTCAGACCAGGACGTGATCAACCTCACGCGCTACGAGACATTTTTCCCGGAGAAGAGGCTCTACTTTCTCGAGGGGGCGGAGCTTTTCAAGAACCGGATCAACGTTTTCTACTCCCGCCGTATCGGAGATATCGACTACGGGGTCAAATCCAACGGCAGGGTGGGCCAGTTCAACTATGCACTGCTCTCTGTGCACGAGCGTGCAGTAGGAGGAGAGCCCTCTTCCCGTACTTCCGTCTTGCGGTTGCAGCGGGATATTTTCGGTTCTTCAAATATTGGGCTTTTGGCAGTGGACAAAACGTTCAGCGGGGGCTACAGCCGGGTTCTGAACACGGATGCCTCGCTCTATTTCCCGTCGCATTTCAAGTTCACCTCTCAGTTTGTCGGCAGCTTCCCCTCCGGCGGCGGGGAATTTACCAAGGCGTATTTCCTGCGCCTGGCACGCGAAACTGACATCTATCATTACCACTTGCGCTTTACGAATATCGACCCGGGCTTTCGTGAAAATGTCAACCAGGTAGGTTTTATCCAGGATGACGACCGGCGGGAACTGGACAGCGATGTCCGCTATGAATGGTGGATCAAGAAGTACGGTATCGAAAAAGTGAATATGCACTCCATGAACAACGTTTTCTGGAGCCACAGCGGTGCTATACGCAATGTAAGGCTCAACCAGTGGGCTGCGGTTACTTTCCTGGAAAAATGGCTGCTGGGGTATGGCAATACTTACAAAACTGAATTATTCGAGAAACGCTACCGCAACCACAGCATGCTCGCCGAGGGAGGCTACAACCAGCAGCAATGGAACTCTTATTCCTGGATCTACCTTTGGGGGCGCAATTTTGACCTGGACTACACCCAGCTGGTTTTACGGGGCCGTTTTAAACCCACCGCCAACCTTTCCCTTTCCTACTCGTTCAATCGCCTGAGATTTTCGCCTGATCCTCGCCAGCAGAGCACGAACCTTCACGTACTCACCGGAGAATACAATTTCACACCCGACCTGTGGCTCAGGCTGTTCACCCAGTACAATACCCGCCACGACCGGTTCTACATCTACGGCCTTTTCGGCTGGCGTTTCGCTTCCCCCTTCGGTGCGCTTTATCTGGCCTACACCAGAGACCGCTTCGATACGTTCGACGATCTGCTCAAACCCCTGTCAAGCAGGGATGAGCGTGCGTTTTTTGTCAAGCTCACTGTGCCGCTGACACTTTACTGAAAAGCATCTTAGAATAATAACCGGTTAAAGGAGGGAAAATGAGATTGTTCCTGGGCTTTTTCCTGGCTTTATTCGCAGTCAACCTGCAGGCGGCGTCTTCGGCAACCTGGCCTTCGCACAGACTCCGCGGAGCCAATATCACTGTCGGAATAACCGAGGAGGATATCGCACATTTTGTGAAAGATTGGAAAGGCAACTCGGTGCGGATCCTGATCAATAACATGCTCCCGGACGAACCGCCTTACAAGCCAAGTGAGGAAAAGAAGAAAAAGGTTTACGATTGTATCGACCTCTGCCTGAAATACGGCCTCTACACGGTGTTTTCGCCGAGTGCGGCTTTTCGGGACAATGACAGGTTTTTCGCCAGCAAACAGTTCAAGGCTGCCTATCTCGAATTTTGGCAAGAGGTTGCCGCCCGATATGCCGCTAATCCCGGCGGAATCGCCTATGACCTGATGAACGAACCCCACGACAGCCTGGCCAACCTCCAGTGGTCAGACTATGCGAAAGAGCTGACCCGCGCGATCCGCGAGATCGACACAGTTCATACGATAGTTGTCGAACCGCCGGGCTGGGGCTGGCCGTACGGATTCGATCACCTGGAACCCACCGGGGATAAGAACACGGTTTACAGCTTCCATTTCTACGGCCCGATGGACTTTACCCACCAGCGGAACAACGGGATTTTGAGAGCCACCGAGGAACAATGCCGCGAGAGAGTCTATCCGGGGTTTCTTCAGGGAGGGCACTGGGACAAGGCGAAAATCCGCAGCAATATCGAAAAGGGGTTCAATTTCCGCGATAAGCACAATGTAACCATCTGGTGCGGCGAGTTCGGAGTGGCACTCTGGGCTACTGGTGCATACAACTGGTTCAAGGATCTAGCGGATATACTGGAAGAGGAGAAAGTCGGCTGGTCGTATTATGCCTACCGGGAGTGGTACGCGATGGATATCGAGATGGATCCCAAGGCCTGGATGGAAAGAACTTCGCGCACCGAGACCGATCTGGTAAAGCTTGTCAAGAGCTATTTTGCCAGGTAGGCGGGACTGCGATAATGCAGGCACCTGGGGAGCAAGGCGTGTGTTCTTGGACCAGGTGGTTGACAAATCATCCCGGTGGTAACCAAATTATAACCATCTGTGTGAATAAATTCTTGAAGGCGTAATTGGATGAAAAAACCGGTTATCGTGAATCTTGGCTGCGGATCCCGCAAGAGGCAGGATGAAATCGGCGTGGATCGCTATCCCGGCAGCCGGGCCGATATTCTGGCAGACTTTTCGGCAAGCCTGCCTTTTGCTGATAACTCCGTGGACATGGTGGTCGCAGACCACGTACTGGAACATGTGCCGGACCTGGTCGCCCTGGTGGAGGAGGTCCACCGGGTATTGGTGCCCGGTGGAAGGTTCTCGGTGGAGGTTCCTTATTTCGCTCACCCCGACTCTTGCCGCGACCCGACCCATTGCCGGTTTTTTACCTGGGGCAGTATGGACTATTTTGTCGAGGGACTCAAGCCAGCAGAATACACCAGGATTTCCTTTAATTACCGAAGCCGGAACCTCCTTTTCCCGGGAGGATTGTGGGGGCTGGTGGGTAAGTTTATTTTCTCACTTTCGCCGCGCCGCTACGAAAAATATTATGCCCGCTCCTTTCCGGCCCGCGCCATTAAAATGGAACTGGAAGCCCTCTGAACGACTCTATCTCCCGGCGAATATCGATAGATGGTTATCCAGGATTCGGTGTAACGGCTGAATATTTAGCTCTGAAATACAAAAAATGTATTTCAGTTGAAAAAATGTTGACTTATTTGCTTTTGCTAGTATATCATAAATATTAATTAAGACAGCGAAACCTATCTTGACAGGCCAATTCTGGGAGATTGGATAAAAACCCGAGGCGTCGAGAAGTTTTCCGCATTATTATTTCCTTGTGTTATTACCAGATGGTAGTAAATTTAGATGTTCAATTCCTGGCTTCCGTTTACTTTCAACCCTTTAACATGTAATACCGCTTTTTCCAGCTATGCGAATAGCTGGTGTATTATCAATTTAGCTTGAGGAGTTTTGCATCATGTCACGTGGAAAAGTTAAGTGGTTCAACGACGCCAAGGGGTTCGGTTTTATCGAACAGGAAGAGGGTAGCGATATTTTCGTTCACTACACTGCGATAACCATGGAAGGCTTCAAAACGCTTTCTGAAAATCAGGTCGTGGAGTTTGAAGTCGTGGAAGGGCCTAGAGGCCCACAAGCCGCCAATGTAGTAGCTGTTGAAGGAGAAGTAGCAGAGAAAGAGGAAGAAGTAGCAGAGAAAGAGAAAGAGGAAGAAGTAGCAGAGAAAGAGGAGGAGGAAGAAG